>DATGFI010000677.1:0-2486 GCA_035309205.1 Planctomycetota bacterium
TTGTCCGGCTTTTGAAGGACCCGCTTCCGCAGGTTCGACAGGCGGCCCTTTTCGGACTTTCCCTGATTCCGCTCGACAAAGACTCCCGAAATCTGCAGGGCGACATCTATGCGAGACTCTCCGATTCGGACTGGCACGTCCGGAACGAGGCATTGATCGTTGTACGCCACATGAAGCGGCCGGACTCCGTGACCGCGATCCTGGACGGTCCGATTCAGGACCGCGAACCCCTGGTGCGTGCGAACGCCGCCCTGGCGCTGGGAGCCATCGGCCGGGAAGCGAGCGACGCGACCCCATTCTTGATCGAGCTCCTGAAGGACAGCGACCATCGGGTCGTGGAGGGCGCCTGGACGGCGCTCAACAGGATTCACGAGAAGGATTTCGATCGGTCGTACGCGACATGGCGCGACTGGTTCGAGGATGAGCAGAAGGTCCACTACAGCTGTCCGGAACACCGGGACATCTCGCAGAGCACACCGGGGAAGTGTCCCAAGTGCGGCCGCCAGCTCGAGCGCATTAGCCGGGATATTCTCAGGAAAGTCGACTTATCGGCGACGCCCGGATCCGGCCTTTACGTCTGCCCGGAACATCGAGACGTCATCACCACGTCGCCGGCCAAGTGCGGAGTCCCGGGTTGCGGCAGGGATCTGGTTCTGAAGCGCCCGGATCCGGTCATCTACGTCTGCCCGGACCATCCGACGACCGTCACCACCACTCCCGCCAAGTGCGGCAAGCCCGGCTGCGGAAAGGATCTCCTGCCCCAGAAGCCCTGAAGCAAAAAGGGCCGCCCCCGGCGGTGACGCGTGATAGTCTTGAGTAGTGGACGAAGGCCAGAGCGACGTTGACAAGGAGGAAGTCCTCCGGGAAATTGCGGGTGCGATTCCCATGGACGAGGCTCCGCTGCCGGATCTGCCGCCGCCGGAACCAATCGCCGCCGAGTCGGTCCCGGAGGCGGACTCCCCGCCCACTCCCTCCGGGTTGCCGCCTCGGCCATCGTGGTGGTCGCTCCATCGGCATGAAATGGCCGGGCTGGTCACCGCGTTGGTGTCCCTGGTCTGGATCTCTCTGGGGGTCGCGATGAGAGCCTGGGGACCCTCCTTGATCGGCCTGACCTTCGCGCTGGGGGCGCTTCTCATCGGTACTCAGGCCGTCTGGGCGGCCGACTGATCCGTCTCCCTTCAAATTGTCCGCGGCGCATCCTCGTATTCGAGTGCGACCACAGCGCGGCCCGGGAAACCAGCCGGTCGGCAGCGTCCGGACCTTGCTCAGGAAGAGTGGGGAAGATCCGTGCCTCGATCGCCGCGTCCCCCCCTCGGACGGATGAGCCGAGATCTCCGGCGTCCATTTTTCTCCTTGACACTCCGAGGGCTCCTCCCTATATTCATCCCCCTCACATGAGAGGCACAAAGCAGAAGTCGTTCGTCGCGAGCTCCAAGACGCTCCAGCAGGAGTGGTTCGTCGTCGACGCGAAGGACCGCATCCTCGGCCGGCTCGCCACGCAGGTCGCGATGGTCCTCATGGGCAAACACAAGCCCATCTATACGCCGTTCCTGGACACCGGCGACTTCGTCGTGGTCCTGAACGCGGACAAGATCAAGCTGTCCGGAAAGAAGGCGGAGAAGAAGGTCTACAAGCGATTCTCCGGCTATCCCGGCGGCCAGAAGGAAGTCCCCTTCGCCGAAGAGTTGGCGAAGCATCCGGAAGTCGTCGTCATCCATGCCGTGAAGAGCATGCTCCCCCGCGGGACGCTTGGCCGCCAGCAGATCACCAAGCTGAAGGTGTACAAGGGAACCGAACATCCCCATCAGGCGCAGCAGCCCAAGCCGCTGGAGATCAAGTAATGGCCGAGCTGAAGGAGTACATCTGGGGCACGGGCCGCCGCAAGAGCGCCGTAGCCCGCGTCCGCCTCTCCCGCGGCAGCGGCACAATTACCGTCAATCACCGACCCTTCGAGAAGTATTTTCTGACCGAGGATGACCGCCAGAGCGCCCTGGCCCCCCTGCATGCGACCAAGGCGTTCGGCCGCTACGATATCCTGGTCAATGCATCGGGCGGCGGCATCGGAGGTCAGGCCGGCGCCATGAAGCTCGGCATCGCCCGCGCCCTCAAGAAGATCGAGCCCGCCTTGGAATCCATCCTTCGCGCGCAGGGACTGCTCACCCGCGACCCTCGCATGAAGGAGCGCAAGAAGTACGGCCTCCGCGGCGCCCGCCGCGGCGTCCAGTACTCCAAGCGCTAGGTCGGTTCCCGAACTCCATGGGACGAATGACGACAGGGTAAATCCGCACGAAGACGGGGTGATGAGATGGCGTTTGCTCCCAGCGACCGGCTGAAAAAGCTCCCTCCGTATCTCTTCGCCGAGTTCGAGCGCAAACGCGCCGTCCTCGAGAAGCAGGGCAAGGACATCGTCAACCTCGGCATCGGCGACCCCGACCAGGCGCCGCCCCGGCTCCTGCTCGACACGATGACTGCGCATCTGAACGACG
>DATGFI010000678.1:0-4698 GCA_035309205.1 Planctomycetota bacterium
GCCATCGTGAACGCGCAGGCCGCGCCCGAGCTCCCGCCCATGGTCATCCGGCCCTCCGGATCCTTGGTGAACGTGACCTTGTAGGCCTCACTGATCTTCGGGAGGACTTCCGCCTCGATGAATTCGGCATATTTTCCCGAGACGGTGTCGTACTCGAGACCCCGTTCGCTGCCCTGCGCGTCGCCCCCGCCCGAGTCGATCATCACCGCCACGAGGGCGGGAAGCCGATGGTCGGCAATCATGTTGTCGAGGATCGTGGGCAACTCCCCCTGGCCCATGCTGTCCTGCGAAACGATGAGCGGCGCCGGTTTTCCGGACACGTACTGGCTGGGCACGTATACCGCCACCTTCCGCTGGTAAGGAACCACCGCGCCGGGGGCGGATTTGGCGATCCCCGGGTACATCTTGCTGTCGGTCGAGTTCATGGTGAAATGGTAGACCATCCCTTTGGGGACGCCGTCCTTGGCCGTGAGTTCCGGGGCATTGGCGTAGGGAGGATTCAGAAGATAGTCGCCCTCGTCCGCCTTCGCGGTCCACGGGATGAACTTCGTGAAGTCGACGGGCGGCGCCTGCTGCTTCTCGGCCAGGGTGAGCGCCGGCATCGACAGCGCCAGACAGCAGGCCAGGGTTCGAATCCTGATTCCGAGATTCATCGGGACCTCCGGTGCCGCGGTGACGGTCGAGCGGAAGAAGTCGCTCGCCGCCGCCCGGCTGAGCATTCTAGCTCAGGCCCGGCGCCGACGCACGACATGCCGGGGTTTGAGCTCGTCCGTCGGAGCACGGGCGCCGTTGGCTTCTGCGGAGTCCCGGCCCCTTATCTGGGCTGCGGCAGAGGAGCCGGCTGGCCTTCGTCGGGATTCAGGGGCTTCGTTGTGCCGATCCCGGCCTCATACGCGGCCCGGGCTCTCTGGACCCGGTCCTCTTTCCGCAGCTCGTACTCCGCGGCTTTGTCGGGGTCGAGCTCGCGGCAGCGGAGGCGGGGCCAGGACTCCTGCAGCTCCCGGAATGCTGCCGAGCCCGGCGGGACCGGCGCGAAGCCGGGGCGGGAGGAGACTAATCCGAACCTCGACCAGGCCTGGATGAAGTAGGTCTTCCCAGGGGCGAGATCCGCCTCGATGAACGCGTCGCCCTCGCCCCAGGTCAGGAAGAAGTGCTTGCCCGGATCGCAGCGATATTCGAAGTAACAGCCGGTTTCCGTGAATCCCAGGAGCTTCCCATCCTCGTGGACGTATTCGTAGACCGGGAAGTTGTCGACCCCGCCCAGCACGGAGGTGCGATAGACCACGACCTTCGCCTCGTCCGGCCCGGGTGGCGGCGTCGGGCTGGCGTCGCGCATGTACCCGGTCGTCGAGCAGCCGACAGCCAAGAGGAGAATCGTGGAAACGAAGGATTTCATGTTCTCCTTTACGACCTTCGCCCGTCCGGGTTACCGATCCGCTCGCGCGCGGCGGTACCGTCTACTTCGCCTCTCAGCGCTGCAGCGCAGTGAAACTCGTCCTGGAAGACGGAAAGCGGGTCCCCCGGATCCTCTGGGAGCAAGAATTTCCCGGCGACATCCTCTCCTCGCCCGTGCTGGCGGGCGGCATGCTCTTTGTCGCGCCCCCCGGCTCGGCCAAATACCGGGTGCTCCAAGCCGAGCTCTTTCGCCGGTCCGGCGGACACAGTGGCGTGTTTTGTTGCAGCCCGCGCTCCCCGCCGATATCCTTAGGAGCATGAATCACGGGTACATGCTCCAGATCATCCCGAAGGATCCGGTCTACAAGCCCAGCCCCCAGCAGATCACGCAGCTGGTGAAGTTCCTGGTCGAGCGGCTGGAGATCGGCGGCGACTGGAGCGTGAGTGGCGAGGACGAGCTCGACAACCAGAGCGCGATCGACCATCTGCGCGCCGCGGTGGGATCGACCTCCGGCGGCACGGAAGCCGTGGTTTCGTTCCAGGATCTGGTGAGCGGTTCGCTGTTCGGGTACGACTTCGACTCGCCCGAGCCCGATGAGAACTACTGGGCGGACGAGCTCAAACTGGTATTCACGGCCACGCCCTTCCCCTGGTGCGATTGGGAATACGAGGAGGCGGCCTGTCCCGCCTGCAGCCAGCGCTTTTCGCAGATCGGCGAGATCCTTGACGAAGTGCGGCTGACGGGCGAACCGGTGATCTGCCCTTGCGGAGCGCGGACCCTTCCTGAGGACCTGAAGAAGTCCCCGGGCGTCAACCTCGCGATGATGGCGATCGTCTTCACAGGAAACCGCGGCTGGCTGTACGAGGTCCGCCAGGATCGGGACGCCTTCAAGGACGAGGAGTTTCTCCCGACGGTCGAGCAGGCCTTGGGCACCAAGGTCGACGTCATCGCGGTCGGGTACTAGGCATTCCTGAGATTCCCAGCCCGGCGAAGCGTCGAAGAAGAAACGGCTCGGCCCCAAGGTTCCGACGGCTCCCCTCTCCGCACCACCCGAACGTCAACGACCTCCTTCCCACGGTCAGCGGGGCCGCGCAGAAGCCCTGGTCCGCCCGCCTTCGAATCCATCCCCCATGGGTCAAATCTCCCGCAGTCCAAGTCCTTGTGCCGCGGAATCTTCAACGGTCCCGCGGCACCTCCCCTCCGGGCTCCGCCTGGCCTCCCGCTTGCTCCATCTGCTCTGCCGACTGAATGAGGTGATTCATGCGGAAAATCCTCTACTTGACGCTCCTGGCTCTCCTTCTGCTGCCCTCCCCAGGGGCCAGCGCAACCCCTTCTCGATCGCGATTTACCTCCCTTTTCTGCCCTGAGTGCTGGACTTATCTGTTCGGTCATGGGACCGTCGACATGAAAGGAAACTGCGCAGCCTGCGGGAAATACCCTCTCGAGCTGGAGGTGCAGACGATCTCCTGGTCGTGGAGCCCGAAGAAGCACGTTTGGCTCCAGGAATCCGTCCAGGGGTCTCTCCAGTCAGAATCCCTCGCCGCGGTGACGAGGCCCGGACCGGGGCTCGTCCGCGCTTACTACTGTCCCGAGCACCGGAGCTTCACCGGAGTCCGGCTGCCCTTGATCCAGACGATGGTGTGCGCTCGGGACGGCAAACCCATGGTGGCGGCATGGGCCTCTCACCGCACTTGGTTCTGGTGCGAAACGAACGTCGGCTGGGCTCTGACCCGGTGCCCGGAGGATCCGGCCAAGCACTGCTGCACTCCTCGGACCGGCCTGCTGCTGGCGACGCCGGAGCCAGGTCCGATGGCCGAGGAATAGGTTCCCCTGCACTCCCGGGAAGGAGCCGTCGCCTTCCCGGAATTCAAGAGAGGTAACGAACCCCAACCGGCCGGATCTGCCGGACATGGCCATCAGCAAGATCTACGAACGCGGCATGGCTGAGGTGGTCGACCGACTGACCCAGGCGGGGTACGACGAAGTCTTCCACGGCGAGGCGGGGGGTATGCGGGGCGCCCCATCGGGGCTCCTGCACCAGCCGGAGGAACTCGCGATCGACCTCATCGAGCGCTTCGAAGGAATCTCGAATCCCGATGACGAAACGATCGTCCTTGCCCTCACCTGCAAAACCCACGGTTGCCGCGGGACCTACGTCGCACCCTTCGGCAAGGACATGTCCTCGACTGATGCGACCCTGATTCGAAAGATCCCCGACGCCCGGAAGAGGTAGTTACTTCTGGATCCCGCTTTCCAGCCCGACGAGGTTCGTCGTTCCCGGTCCGATACCGAGCAACCTCGACAGCCCCGCGCCCGGTTCCGTCACTTGATTCCCCTCGAAATGCACGTTCCGGCACTCCGAAACCCAAATCAGAGCGCCCGGGTCGATTCCCCGACCTCTCCCGCGGACGCTCGGTGCCTGGTCGGGACGCTCGAAACGGTTGCCCTTCACCACCGCGCCGTCGACCGACTGCAGCAGCAGGTTGATGCCGTCGTTCTCCACGAAACGATTGTTCTCGATCAGGATCTGGCGATGCCCCGGCTCCTGCCCGGGCTTGACCTCCGCGGTCACGCTCAGCACGCCGGCCTGGGCCGTCCAGGGACCCATGCTGGCCGTCCCGCAGCGGCGGATCGTATTGTTGCGGATCGTGATCCTGCGGCTGAAGCAGGCCTCGCCCCACCACAATTCCGGCGCCAGCACGATCCCGGCGATGGTGCTGCCGTCGATCGAATTCCCTTCAATCAGGCCGTCGTCGGCCTTTACCAGGATGCCGCGGGCTCGGTGGTTCCGGATCACGTTGTTGCGGAGGACGAAGCCGCTCCCCAGCGCCGCCGGATTGCTCGCCTGCCAGTCGAAGCCCGCGGGCAGGGGCGGGTCGGTCAGGACTTCCACAAAACGTCGTCGGCTCAGGTCCGAGAAGCCGTGGAAGCGACTCTTGGTCCCGACGACGAAATTCCCAAGCGGGCGGATCGACACGACTTTTGCCTCGCCCGCGAAGCCGCCGTCGGGGTTGAAGAGACGGAGGGGGTCGCCTTCGCGCAGAACGCCGTCCGTGGAGACCAGGGCCTTGCCCTGCGACCCGACGATGAGCGCATAAGCGCCATGAATCGGGATGCCGTCGTCACCCATCCCTTCGAAAAGGCAGCCTTCCAGGGTCGGGCCCCGGCGGACTCCGCTGCTGTGAAAAGCGTCGGCATTGCATGCCAGCAGGGGGGCTTCGGTCGCCCCCGGGGGACGAGGCCCAAACGTCACCGTGTATTGATAGCGGTTTCCACCGCCGCCGCCGTCCTCGTGCACGCAG
>DATGFI010000679.1:0-3788 GCA_035309205.1 Planctomycetota bacterium
CTCCGCTCACGCCCCCGGTCCTGTCGGGGGACTGCACCGACGTCTTCACCGCCTTCCTCCTCCGGAAAGGAGGCGCGGAGGCGCTCCTCGGAGTGCTTGATGCAAAGAAGCTCTCGCCCGACGCCGCGCGCCTGGGGCTTCGCGCCATGTACGCGGCGGGCCTCCAGGAGCCGGCGTTGCGCGATCTCCTGAACTCGGTGGTCGGCCTCACGGCCCGGGGCAAGAATGTCACCCCCGCGCAGCTCAGCCAGTGGGCGGCCCAGGTCCGGGAGAAAGGCGACGCGGTCCGCGGCGAGGCCGTCTTCCGGCGCAAGGAGCTGAGCTGCTTCCAGTGCCACGCCATCGGCGGGGCGGGCGGCCAGGTGGGTCCTGATTTCATGAGCCTGGGCGCGAGCGCGCCGATGGATTACCTGGTCGAATCGATCCTCGTCCCGGACGCCAAACAGAAGGAAGGTTTCGTCTCGATGCAGGTGCTCACGAAGTCCGGCGATATCCTCAGCGGGGTCCGCGTTCGGCAGAACGACAAGGAGCTGGTGCTCCGGGACGCCGCCCGGGACGAAATGATCATTCCGATCGGCCAGATCGAACTGAAGAAGGAAATCGGGTCCATCATGCCGGCGGGGCTCGCCGACCTGCTGACCGACGGGGAGTTCCTCGATCTGGTCCGGTTCCTTTCCGAACTCGGAAAGCCCGGTCCCTTCGCCGTCACGGCCGCGCCGGTCGTCCGCCGCTGGCGCGTCGCGGATCCCGCCGGCGTCAAGATTCCCGCCTATTCCGCCGTTTCCGGGACCCTTCCGGCGGAGTGGCCCTCCGCAGCCTGCGAGATCAACGTGGTCACCCCCGGCATGATCCGGTTCAGGCTCAATTCGGGAAGGGGGATCCTGGGGTTCTCGGTCGACGGCCATCCGGTCGACCTCAAGGAGGTCCTCGATCTGGATCTGAAGCTGGGAGTTCACGTGGTGGAGTTGAAGATCGACATCGTCTCGAGGGGAGGCGAGGGGATCCGCCTGGAGGTCGAGGAGGCCCCCGGCTCTGCGGGCCGGGTCAATCTTGTAGGC
Source organism: Planctomycetota bacterium (assembly GCA_035309205.1). Lineage (GTDB taxonomy): Bacteria > Planctomycetota > MHYJ01 > MHYJ01 > JACPRB01 > JACQFK01. The sequence continues at coordinate 1,059 of DATGFI010000679.1, forward strand.
GGAAAGTAGCCTTGCGCCCCGCCCTGATCGGTGCCTTGGCCGCCCTGTCGGCCTGCGCTTCCGCGTCGGACGTGAATACGCAGCCGATCCCGTCGACCCAATACGAGTCCCGGATCCTCGAAGGCTGGACGGTCCGGGTCAACCGCATTCTCCTCCGACAGGAGGCGGAGCTGGGCGCGGAGGCGCTCAAGCTCGTGGGGGTGAAGCTCTACGAGATCTCGCGCGTGGTCCCCGCCCGGCCGCTCCTGGAGCTCCGGAAGGTCCCGATCTGGCTGGGCGTCGACGACGGCCCCAATGACCGCGCCCAGTACCATCCGAGCCGCCAGTGGCTCGAGGAGCACCGCTTCAATCCCGAGAAGGCCCGGGGGGTCGAGATTGGCAACGCCCGGACCTTCCTCAAGGCCGCCATCGATCAGCCGGCGATGCTGCTCCACGAGCTGGCGCACGCCTACCACGACCGGGTGCTCACCTTCCAGCACCCGGGAATCCAGGAGGCCTGGCGTGAGGCGAAGAAGAGCGGAATCTACGATTCGGTGCTCCGGATCAACGGAACCAAGGAACGCCACTATGCCCTCACGGATCCACAGGAATACTTCGCCGAAGGTACGGAAGCCTTCTTCGGCACGAACGACTTCTATCCGTTCGTGCGGGCGGAGCTCCAGGTGCACGATCCCAGACTCTTCCGCCTCCTGGTGGAGATTTGGAACTGAACTTTCGGGCCGCCCGGGCTACTGAATAATAGTGGAACGGTTTCGGAGGCTGCCATGACTCTCGCCCTTGCGCTCCTGTTGGGACTGGTCCAGGATCAGGACCGGATCCAGGACTTGATCCGGAATTTGGGCTCAGAGGACTACGCCACTCGGGAGCAGGCAACGCAGGAGCTGGAGAAGATCGGAAAGCCCGCCCGGGCCGCCCTCCAAAAGGCGGCCGAGGAAAGCCAGGACCCCGAGGTGCGGCAGCGGGCGCAGACCCTGCTCGACGGGAAGCTCCGCTCCGAGAAGCCCGCACCCCGCAAGGCGGTCCCTGCGCCGCCTCCCGGCCAGGGGAGGCCGGGGCTCCGAGGCAGCGCGGTGTCCATCAGCACCATCAACGGCAATTCGACCTATTCGATCCGCCCCTTCGACGACACTCCGCCGCTGACCTTCTACAAGGCCGCCGCCGGAACGGTCAAACTGGAATACACCAACGAGGAAGGCGAGACGAAGTCCGCCGAGTCGGCGACGCTGGCGGCATTCCTGACGGAGCACGCCGAACTCGCGCAGAAATACGGCATCAGCGAGAATGGTATCGACTACGCGGGCAGCCGCGTGCTCTTCAGCGGCCGCGCGAAGCCTGACTTCGCCTTCCCTCCCTTCAACGGGCCGCTCGTGCCGCGCCGCCTGCCCGCCCCGCCGGCTCCCCGGGCCGAGGACGGAACCTCCGTCGGCGGCGCCCTGCTCGACGCCGTCGACGAAGCCACCCGCTCGCAGCTCGACATTCCCGACGGCCAGGGTGCCGTCGTCACGAAGGTCGTCGCGGGCGGAATTGCCGAGGCGCTCGGACTGAAGAGGAACGACATCGTGCTCGAGATCGACGGCCGGAAGATCGAGTCCCCCGAGTCGGCCAAAGGGCTCCTGACACGCGATAGCAAGGTCACGCTGCTGCGGAAGGGCAAAAAGGAGACGCTCAACGGCCGGAAAGATTTCTGATTGCGCGCTGCAACGATTTTTTCCGCGCGAGGGCTTCTCCCCGGAAAGCGCGCGGACAGGCGCTCCGGAAAATCAATTTACGGTTTGTCGATGTCCGCAATACGCGGTTTTCGTCGAAGCAAAACCCTCGTTAAAAATTTTATGATGAATGAAGGCCCGAACCTTGACAACCCCAAGCGATGGGGGTATAGTCCCCCCGTCAGGTATACAGGTAGTGGAACGCGACCGGGAGAGTAGGACGCACAATCGCACTCAAAAGCCGCTACGATAGGACGTAGGGGGGGGCGTTTCGGGTTGGACACCTGGGGAGAGGAAGCTGTGTCATTCACGCTGCTGATGACGGTTCTACTGAAATAGAACCACCACGGACCAATATTTGAGTCTCGCTCTTTCGGGTGAGAGGAGGAAGCATGGACATGTTCGGGAAAACTGCCGCCGCGTCTGCCGTTGAAGCCGGGTCCGCGATCGATTCGCGCCGCAAAACCCGCCGCCTGCCCGCCAAAGGGAAGGGCCTCAAGTTCAAGCGCGTTTACACCACCCCCGGCGTCGATCCCTACGACATGATCGAATGGGACCGGCGCTCCTCCAAGATCAGCAATCCTGACGGCTCGACCGTCTTCAAGCTTGAGAACCTCGAGATCCCCAGGGGATGGTCCCAGCTTGCCACCGACATCATTGCCTCCAAGTACTTCCGCAAGGCTGGCGTCCCCAACACGGGCAATGAAGTCAGCGCCAAGCAGACCGTCACGCGCATCGCCCGGTCCATCCGCCGCGCCGGCGAGGACTTCGGCGGCTACTTCTCCGACGTCGAGGATGCCGACACCTTCGAGGCCGAGCTGACGCACATGCTGATCAATCAGATCGGCGCGTTCAATTCGCCCGTCTGGTTCAACTGCGGCCTCGCCCAGGAGTACGGCATCACCGGCCCGGCCGTGGGGAACTGGCAGTGGAACAAGCTCACGGACAAGGTCGAGGAGACCACCGACAGCTACTCGCGCCCCCAGCTCTCGGCCTGCTTCATCCAGTCGGTCGGAGACGACCT
>DATGFI010000680.1:0-3612 GCA_035309205.1 Planctomycetota bacterium
ATCTGATAGCCAGCAGTGTTACAGATCACGCGGATCAATCGCTTGAGCGAGTGATTCTGATCCCGGGTGTCGCGCACCAGAGCTTCAAGGAGCGCCGAAGAAAGAGCCTTGTTCTTGAGATTGAAATCATCTACCGGGTCAACGATGCCGTACCCGAATAACCAGCCCCAGACCCGGTTCACCCAGGCGCGGGTAAATTGCGAATCCTGCTTTCCCGTCAAGAAGCCGGCAAGGACCTTCATCTGATCGTCGTTCTTCTCCGCAGACCCGCCGAAAAGGAAGGTTGGCTGCACCACGCCCCCTCGAGCCAGTCTCACATCGGCTTCCTTGGTTCCGTAGATCAAAGGCATTCGGGCTTCACCTTCGTCTGCGTACTTGAGCTCGATCGCATCACCGACCTTGCGCACCTTCTGACGAATGACGAAGGCGCTCAGCCCGTAGTAGTCTTCGGCGCGCCACTTGTCGAAGGGGTGATCGTGGCACCGGGCGCAGCTGAGCCGGATGCCCAGGAAATGGCGCGCCACCCCGACAGGGAACTCGATCGCCAATCCCTTGCGCCGGTAGAACGACAGCAGATAGGCCAACTCCGGAGACCCGTCGGTCGTCCCGCGGGCCTCGAGCATGTCCCGGACGATGTCATTCCAGGGGACATCCTTCTTGAGCTTCAAAGCCAGCCAGTCTGTAAACCGCTTCAGGACCTGTGCCTCGATGCCCCGCGGCCTGTCCTCAATCTCCGTGAACTCCAGCTTCGCTGGATCGCCGAAGAACACGCCCGCAAAGCGTCCAGCCCAGAACGGCGCAAACCGGTCGTCTTCCACGAGCCGGGCGATCAGGGCTGACCGCTTCTGCCGATCAGGGTCGCTGACGAAGGCTTTGATATCCGCCTCGGTAGGCGCAGCACCGAGGAGATCTTTCAGGAGCCGCTTCAGGAAGGCCTCGTCGTCGATCGGCTTGGGTTCGTCTTTCCAGTTGAATCCAGGAAGACTTCTCACGGCGGCATCCAGGGTTGCTGAGGCGGTTGGCTCGTCGACTCCCTGAGTCTGCAAAGAGGCAAACACCGCCAGGAGGAAGGAATATCGCATGTCTAGACCTCTGAGCTCTTAGACGGGCACAGGTTCGATCACCCTTGACGGATTCGGAAAGCGCCCCATACGCTCCTCCTCAAATCCCCAGCCCGGCGCGCATGCTAGTGCTTGAGGGGAAAGTTGTCCACATACCTTAGAACTTTCGAGAGGTCGGCCCAGCGGCAATTCGGAAGCCGGTTCGCCCCCAGACCAACCCGTCATGAAAATCGGGGGATCGCCAAAGCGTAGCAGGATCATGATTTCCGACACCTTTTCCAGCCCGATCTGCCGCGAGTGTGAGGGGCCGATGAGCCTTCTGGGCACCTGGGCCGACACGCAATATGTTCCCCCTGGCCATGAAGGTTCCGGGGCCAAACCCATAACCGCCCGGCACTTCCTCTGCGATGCCTGCCAGATCCCTCTCCGGGTGGAGTATTGCCCGGTCCATCAGAAGCGCCTGATCGTGCCACCGGTGATCCCGCCAGCCGGCCTGGACCTTCCGCGCCAGCGGCGTCCTCACCGGTGCACCGAGCTCGGGTGCACCTACGAGAAGTCGCGCGACGAAGCGCCCCTGCCGGTGGGATAAGAGCGTCCGCAAGCCCCGCCTCGGGAGGCCTCGCCTCCTGGCCGCCGGCCCCGATCGTTCCACCATTGGACGGAAGAGGCAACCTGGAATTGTTCCTGGTTCTCAGGTCTGTCCCATTGTAGAGTCGTGGGCCGTCTCTCGCATTCGGTGAGCTCAAGGATGGAACGGAAGATTTGCCCTCGCTGTAACGCCGGGTTCCCTTGCGGCGGGCTCTCCGGCACGGCCAGATGCTGGTGTGACGAGAAGCCCTGGATCATGCCCATCCCCAGCCCGGACGCCGCCTGCCTTTGCCCGGCCTGCCTGGATCTGGAGATCTCCTCAGCCTCAGCTTCAATAAGAACCTCATCACCTGCATCGGCGCAAGATGCCGCCTCCGCCCCGAGCGGCAGTTGCCGTCCTGGGACCGGCTCAGCGCGGAGCGAAGCGTCCCTTCCTGGGCCGGCCGCGCCAGGAATCTAGTCCACCTTGGCCCAATAGGACTTGAGCGTTTCGTCCGCGGGCCAGTCGATGCAGCCGGCCGGCACGGTGGACAGTCCCGGCGGATTTATCGCGTGATTCCAGGAGCGAAGCGGAAGGTTCGACCGGAAGATGGTGTTGTTCTGATTCACGAGGTAGATGTACTTCCCCGCCGCCTGGGAATCCGGATATGCCACGAATCCGAAGATCGACTCGTGGTGGCAGTTCCCCATCGGGATCTTGCCTCCCGTGTCCTGGCGATAGATCTGACCCGTCGACAGATCCGCCGTGAGCGCCGCAAACCAGTAGCCCCCCTTCGCGCTCGGGATCGCGAACGAGCTTAAGGGCAGGTTCTCGCCGCCGGCAGCATAGAAGGTGCCGTCCGCATCGGCCGAGGCGACGGACAGCTCGATCAACTTGATCGCCGGGTCGACGGTGCTGTTGGCCTCGGCGCCGCGAACGGCGGCGCTCGTCATCGTATAAAGGCCCTTCACATCTGCGGTCCAGAAGTCGTTGATGCGGTTCCAGTCGCGGTCGTTGGCGCGGAAATCCGCCTCGGCGCTCGTGAGCGTCTTGAGCGTCGTCGAGGAACTGCGTTCGCCGTTATAGCGGTGACCGACGTTCAGCATGCCCGGGAGGAGAACGAGGATGACGACCACGACGGCAAGAATGGCGACCAGGATTTCCACTATCGTGAACCCGACTCCGCGGGTATCTCGTTCTGAGCTCATCTGAATCTCCCGATCGTCACTGGCGCGATTCCGTCCGGGTCCCCTTCCCAGATCCCAAGGACATCCTTCGACCCCGGAAGAGCGGGGAGCAATTGCCATGCCGCAGATGCCGTTCAATCCGGAGTGTTGTCTGACGCAGCCTGTCGACACTTTGCGGTGCCTCGACATGAAGTGTCGATCCCCCGCGATCGACGCCCGCTCTGGCTTCATCCGCCTCCTCCACTCCATCCTCCGGCAATCTTTGACCTAAATTCATCTCTCCCGTCGAAATTCGGTCAGGACCCCCCTTCGAGATTCCCTAGAGAGATGGAGGATGAGAAGCATGCGAGAAGCCAGATGCGAGGGCGCCGGTGGAAAGGCCCGGAGGAATCTCCCGTTCCGAGGAGGTGAAGCGTGCTGAGTCTTCCGGCTGCCGGGCTCGTTTGCCTGACGTCCCTCGTCCCGCTGCTCCAAGACGAGCCGTCGGAGGCACCCGGGGCGGCGGCGAGCCTGGAGTCGGGCCCGGGGGGGCCCTCCGGGCGCGTGGTGGACTGGACGGAAGGCGGGACCATTGCCGTTCGGGTCCCGGTGGCCGCGGCCGGCCGGGAACTGATGACCGCCATTTCGTTCCCGGAAGAAAGTCTCGAGACCGCGATCACCGGACTCCAGGACGGCGAGACGAGCGCGATCCAGAAGCGGGGATTGCTCTTCCTTCGGATGACGAAGCGCTCCGAGGCCCTGCTCAATGTGATCGGGGCGTCCGGGACCCATTACCTCCTCCTGCTCAAGGGAGTCG
>DATGFI010000681.1:0-2400 GCA_035309205.1 Planctomycetota bacterium
AGCAGATGGAGTAGTGGGCCGCTGTGGAGATGATCGTTTTCATCGGGCTTCAAGCTACAGGGAAGAGTTCCTTCTATCGCGAGCGCTTCGAGGAGACTCATGAGCTTGTGAGCAAGGACCAGTTCCCGAGCGCCCGAAGGCCCCAGGTGCGGCAGATGCGCATGCTGAAGGAAGCCCTCGGAGCCGGACGCTCGGTAGTCGTCGACAACACCAATGCGACTCGTGAAGACCGAGCAGTCCTAATCGAGGCGGCAAAGGGACACGGGGCGACGGTGACGGGTTACTACTTCGAGTCGAAGGTTGAAGAGAGTCTGCGTCGGAACCAAGCCCGAGAAGGACGAAGCCGGGTCCCGGAGGTGGCGATCTACTCCACGATCAAGGTGTTGGCGCGCCCGATGTTGAAGGAAGGCTTTGATCGGCTGTTCCATGTTCGGCTCGCCGCGGAAGGCGGCTTTGCCGTGACCGATTGGATCGAAGAGGACCCATGAAGATCGATGAGCTCGAGGACCGGATGCGCGCGCTGGAGTGCTTTCACTCCCTCCGTCTCCGGGAGGGGATGTTTCCGATCATCCGCGTGGATGGCCGGAGCTTCTCCCGTCTGACGGAGTCGAAGTTCGAAAAGCCCTTCGATCTCCGATTCCACGAGGCGATGATGCAGACCGCCCAGGCCCTGCTCCAGGAAACCCGGGGACTCTACGCGTACACGGAGAGCGACGAGATCTCTGTGCTCTGCCCTCGGGAGTGGGACTTCTTCGATCGCGAGGTCGAGAAGGTCGTTTCGGTGACGGCGTCGATCGCCGCGTCGGTGTTCTCTCTCGCCATCGGGGCGCCGGTCGCCTTCGACAGCCGGATCGTGGCGGCTGCCGATGAGTCCCAGGTCGTGGATTACTTCCGGTGGAGGCAGGCCGACGCGGCCCGCTGCGCCCTGAACGGCTGGTGCTACTGGACGCTGCGGAAGTCGGGGAAGGGCGTCGAGGTCGCCACGAAGCAGCTGGAGAGCAAGGACGTCGCGCACAAGAACGAACTGTTGTCCAAGTCCGGAGTCGACTTCTCGAAGCTTCCGGGGTGGCAGCGTCTGGGAACCGGGTTCTACTGGGAGACCGTCGAGAAGGAAGGGTATAACCCCAAGAAGAAGGTGAAGGTCATTGCGCACCGTCAGCGGATCCGGGTTGACAAGGACTTGCCGGTCGGCGAGAAGTATGGCCGACTCCTGCGGGGTCTGATTCCGGCGGGGCTGCCGACGAAGGCTTGAGACGATGTCCGTGTCGACCAAGACCCTGTTCCGGCCGGTAGGCATCCGGGAACTGGAATTGATCTTGGAGGCCGACAGCCGGGCCTTTCCCCCGCGGCTTCCCGAGCAGCCCATCTTCTAGCCTGTCCTGAACCAGGAATGCGCCGTCGAGATCGCCCGGGACTGGAACGCTCCCAGCGCCCACCGCGCCGGGTTCGTGACGCGCTTCGAGATCGAGCAGGCTTACGTCTCCTGCTTCGAGGAGAAGACGGTCGGCGCGAGGCGTCATACGGAACTCTGGATACCCGCTGAGGAACTTGCGGAGTTCAACCGCCGCATCGTTGGCCGGGTCCTCGTGGGGGCTGCGTTCTTCGGCGACGGGTTTCAGGGCTGCATCCCCAAGAGCGGGCGCCTGGCGGGGCAGGATGCGCGCGCCCAGCTCGAGACGCTTTCGAGCCTGCAGGACGATCAGCTCGTGGAAGAGCTGCGAAGCAATGGGATCGCCTGTCAGGCCAATTACCTGTACTGGCGGGAGATGATGCCGAGCAAGCTGAGCCGGGTCGTTGCCGCGTGGAAGCAGGCGCATCCCGACATCCCGCTCCCTGGGGAAGGAGTGCCGGGATGAGGATCCTCTTCTGCCTCGATTCCCTGGATCCCCGACAGGTTGATCCGTCCTATGCGGCGGAGGCCGCTGCCGCGGAGCACGCTGGCCTCTCGTTCTCGTTGATCGACTACGAGGCGCTGGTCCACGAGCGGAACCCCGAGCGCGCGGTGCGGAAGGTCAAAGCCCCCGAATCAGGGGCCGAGATCGGCATCTTCCGGGGCTGGATGATGACCCCTGCCCAGTATGCCGCGCTCTATGCGGCTCTTGAGGCCAAGGGGATACGGTTGATCAATACCCCCGAGGCCTACGTCCATTGCCATCATCTACCGGAGTCGTATTCAGTCATTGAAGGCCGGACGCCGAAGAGCGTTTGGATCCCCGGAGGCCCGGACTTCGACATCGGCAAGGTGATGGAGATACTGCGGCCATTCGGGGACGGTCCCCTGGTCTTGAAGGACTTCGTGAAGTCGCGGAAGCACGAGTGGGTGGAGGCCTGCTTCATCCCGTCGGCGTCGGATCGGGCGGCCGTCGAGCGGGTCGTCCGTCGTTTCGTCGACCTGCAGAG
>DATGFI010000682.1:0-2541 GCA_035309205.1 Planctomycetota bacterium
AGGTCCGGCTCACTCAAGGATCAGCTCCTCCTTGACCCGGCGGACGCTGCCGGCGGGACGCGATGCCACGACGCGGGCGTGCTCCTCGAGGGTGACGATGCGGTACGTCGAGCCCAGATGATCGAGAATGTCGTGAAGGAATTCGATCTTGGCGCCGGTCGCCAGGTCCATGCCCGGAAAGAACGCGAGCTCCGGCACCCGGTCCCCGCCCAGGAGATCCAGCGGGTGCAGGAGATAGGACGGGACGATACCGTTTATCCGGCACAGCGCCAGCGACGTGCGGAAGTAGGCCCAGGCCACGGCCCGGGAGTAGCGCCGGAGGAACAGGAGATAGCTGAGGTGGAAAGGCAGGCGGGGCCCCGGCATCGTGGTCACGGGAAGTTCGACGAGTCTGCGTCCGGCGACGGACCACGAATACGCGTCGATGGGCTGAAGGCCGTCGCTCAAGGATCCGTACAGACGGCTCCGCTTCTCCCGGTCGGCGTCGGACATCCCCCGGCTCTTCCAGAAATAGTAGGTCCGCGCGAGGGGTCCCAGGAACGTCGGAAGGGTGCTGCAGTCGTACCGGTACCCGCGGTCGACGAGCACTCGGAGGGTGTCGGGGCTCAGGCTGAAGCCGGGTCCGCGAAACCCGACCGGCCGACGGCCGGTCGCTTTTTCGATGGATTCCTCCGCGCTGCGGATCTCCGATTCAATCTCCGACCTCGAATAAAGGTGGAACCAAGGCTCGTGGCGGAACGAGTGGTTCCCGATCTCATGCCCGGCCTCCGCCAGGGACCGGAGGGGACCAGCGTTCCGCTCGATCGCGGCGTCCTGGCCGACGATGAACACCGTCATCCGGACAGCGTGCTCGCGGGCGACCTCCAGAACGATCGGGACCAGGGTCGGGAGATAGCTGGGATAGGTCTCCCAGCCCGAATCCCCGTGAATCTTCTGATACGCCCAGAGATTGTCCAGGTCCAACCCAAGACTGAGGAGAGGCCTGGAATCCATCACGGCAGCTTGACGGGCGAGGTCCCGGAGGAAATCGGGGCCGATGCGGACGAGGATGGCGGCACGACCGGCGCCGCCGCAGACGGCGGCAGCGGGCCAGCGGACCCGGGCCTGGCGGATTCCGGCCGTCCCGGCAGGGACCCGGGAGCCTCCGGGCTCCTGGGCGTGGTGATCAGCTCGAATAGGAGTCCGAGGTGTCTGGTGATGGTGCGGAGAATCTTCATCTTGGATTCCCCGAAGAGGCGGGACTCCAGAGTCGTCGGATACTCGGTGATCCGGCCACCGGCAAGCCGAAGGCGGATGAGCATTTCGGCGATCCCCAGGAAGCCCCCCTGCCGCACCGGAAGCTGTTCGACCGCACTCTTGCGGTAGACGCGGAAGCAGCTCGTGTAGGTATGAATCGTGCTCTTGAGAATCCCGCTGTACATCCACGACAGCGTCCGGGACAGGAAGAGTCTCCAGCGCGGGACGTTGAAGACCGCCCCGTCCGGATGGTAGGGGGAGGCGGTGACGAGATCGGCGTTCTCGATGAGCGGGATCATCGCCTCGAGATCGTTGGGATCGTAAGAGCAGTCGCAATCCATGGAGGCGACGAATTCCGTCGTCGCGTTCCGGATTCCCGTCAGGATCGCGGCGGCGACGCCCGCGTTCTTTTCGTGGTGGAGGATCCTGCAGCCGGGGAATCCCGCGAACCTCTCCTCGAGCCGGGCCCGGGTCCCGTCGGAGCTTCCGTCATTGACCAGAATGAACTGCACCCGGTAGTGACGCGCGAGGCGGCGGCGCAGGTCCAGAAGGTTACCATGAAGAAACGGGACGTTGCTCTCCTCGTTGTACAGGGGCACGACGACGGAAACGTCCAAGGCGCCCGGCGAGGGCTCGGGGTCCGCCGAAATGATCTCCGCCAGGGGCCGGGATGCCCGGGGCTCGACCGGAGCGGTCCGCCAGGGAAGCCCGAGATGGTCGCCGATCGGCTGGAAGGAGTAGCGCTTGAAGTACTTGCTGAAAATGTGGCGCGTTTTCCCGATCCGGCGGTAGTGCCTCATCTGCTGCAGGAAGGAAACTCCCCGGATCTGCGGCTGGCTGCAGTCGATCTCCCAGGGGAAGAAGTAGAACAGGATCGGAGCCTGCCGGGTCCGGTCCAGCCGCGCGATGGCGGCGCTCATCATCCGGTGAGGCAGCTGCCGGAGGTAGTTCCCGCCGGAAATCGGCAACCGGTGCCCCAGGACGTTCGTGGTCGAAACGGGGAACTCCCACAGCGGCCGGCCCGACGGAGGGAACTCCCGGCAGTGCGGCTCCAGCCAGCGGGAGTCATGCGCGAAGCGGCGGAGCAGGGGGTTGACGCTGGAGCTGTAGGCATGCCCCACCCCGGCCGCCACCTGGAGGATCCACAATTCGTCGGGATGGGTGATCCAGCGCCAGTGACGGTATCCGTAGACGCGGTTGGAGCCGCTGGCTTCGAGGGCCTCCCGCGTCCGGTGAAGACTTTCACGAAGGGCCTGGGGACCCTGGATGATCCCCTTTCCGTAACCGCGGCTGGCGATCTCGTGT
>DATGFI010000683.1:0-6748 GCA_035309205.1 Planctomycetota bacterium
TCGCCGATTTCCAACTCGGGAACCACGAGCGGCGTTTCTCGGTCCTTGATCGGGATGACCTGACCGGCGCGTTTGAGCGAGGTCAGCTCTCCGAAGGGGACGACCGCAATCCGAAGCGTGAATTCCCCGCGCCAGCGGGCGATGCGCTCCGACCCCCTTCTCAGCTCCGACAGCCGGCCGGACAGGACCGCGAAGTCGCCTCTGAATCCCTTGATCGCGGCGGTTGCCGCATCGCACCAGCCCAGCGCCCGGGAGGCCGGATCCCGCAACTTCGACCATTCGGAACGGGGTCGGCTCGACCACAGTTCGAGGGTATTTTCCGCCAGCTCGATCTCCTTCCGCAGCCAGTCTGCGGCTTCGCGAGAGAGTTCCGGCGGCAGGTCATCAAGACGTGCCAGCAGGTTGTGGATCCGCGTCGGGACGCCCGTATCCCCCGCCTTCCATTCCCGGTATTCCAGGGGACGCCGCTCGGAGAGGAAAGTCGCTACCCATTCCGCACCCGGCGGGGTACCTCCCGGTTTCGTCCGTGCCAGGATCAGAAACCCCGCGACTCCGGCGACGAGCAGCAGGGCTCCGACAAACGCGGGCCAGGAGTGCCGCTTCAGCCGTCCCAGAGCCCGGCGGGAAAGAGAGGGCGGCCGGGCCAGAACGTCCTGATTGGCGAGGAAGCGGTCCAGGTCGTCCGCGAACTCGGAGGCCGTTTGGTACCGGCGTTCGCGGTCCTTCTCCATCGCCTTCAGGACCACCGCGTCGAGTGCGGGGGGGATCCCAGGCTTGAGGCGGCTGGGAGGGGCGACTTCCTGATTGAGCACCCGGATCACGATTTCCATGGACGTCCGCCCCTGGAAGGGCTTCTCGCCCGTAAGGAGGGCGTAGAGCGTCGCTCCCAGCGAGTAGACGTCCGTCCGGCCGTCGATGACATCGACCTCTCCGCGGGCCTGCTCGGGCGACATGAAGGCCGGAGTGCCCATGATGTCTCCCGATACTGAAAGGGAAGACTCGGCTTCGACGGTCTTGGCGAGCCCAAAATCCATGACGTAGGGCCGACCGCTCTTGGTGATCATCAGATTGTCGGGCTTGAGATCCCGGTGGACGACTCCTTCCTTGTGTGCTTCCTCGAGCGCGCGGGCGATCTTCGAGATGACTCCGGATGCTTCGCGATGACTGAGGTTCGCCTTTCCGAGCGCGACTCCATCGACGAATTCCATCGCGATGAAGTGCCGGCCTTTGTCCTCCCCGACTTCGTAGATGGCGCAAATGTTGGGATGTCGCAGGCGCGCGGCCAGCTTCGCCTCACGTTCGAATCGCTTCTGGCTCGCCGCGTCGGTCAGCGTCAGGAATTTGAGAGCCGTCCAGCGTGTGAGCTTGGTGTCCCAGGCTTTCCAGACCTGACCCATTCCGCCCTGGCCGAGCATGCCCGCCAGTACGTACTGGTTCACGACCTTCGCCGGATCCTGGAGCAGTTGGGCCAGGTCGGGAGGCGGAGCCTCGGCGCCCTTCCGGAGGGACTCGGACTTGCCCGCCGACTTGGCTTGGGAGGGGGCGGATGTCGGTCCCTGGGCTTTGGCCGCTCGGTCCGGAGGGAGGCTTTTCCGGATGGTTGGAACATCAGACTCGCGAACTGAAGCCGATGAGCCGCAGCGATGGGTGGGGTCCCCGCCGTCCGGCGCCTTACAGACAGGGCAGGTTTTGATTTCCATGGGTTCAGGGAGTCGAATTCATCATATCCCCGGAGTACGCGTCCGGTAGGGGAAGGGCTCCCTGGGCAGGCGGCGCCCTATTTTGTGGGATTGAAGGATGCCCGATTCTTGCTCCACCACTTGTCCCAATCGGTGCTTAAGCTGAGGTTTTGTCCCGTCAGCGTAGACAAGGCTCCCTGGACGGCCGGCAGGAGTTGCTGGGCGCGCTGGCGTTTCAGCTCGTCGGGGCTTGGCGACGAGCTGCCGCCGCCTCCTCCTCCGCCCTTGGGGGTTCTCGTGACTTTTCCGCTCGCAGGCGGCGCATCGGGTACCTTGGATTTCTTCTCGCAGTCCCGGAGCTCCTCAATGAGGGGCTCGACCAGGGCTTTTGACTTGAGGGCGCCAGCGGCCATGATGGCCGCCTGAGCGATTTCCGGATCCCGGTCGTCGAAGTGGTTCTTCAGCAGCGTGCCGGAGGACTCCTCTTCGAGGTGTCCGATGGCGGTGAAGATGGCGACCTGGACGTCGTTTTCCTTCGCGTTGGACCCTGAACCGAGGGCGCTGCCCAGGGCATGTGCGGCGCTCTTGCGGGCCGCGTCGGGTTCTTTGAAGGTGGCCAGGGCCTGGGCGGCGGCGATTTTCAGCGCCTTTTCCTCGTGCGTCAGCAGTACGGCCAGGCGGGAGACGACTTTTTCGTGATGGGTTTTGGAAAGCGCCGTAATCGCCGATCCCCGGCTGCCAGCATCTTTCGACTTGGAGAACGTCGCATCGAACGTGGCGATCGCTTCTGTGGCGGCCGCATCATCGTCCTGGGGAGCCAGGGTGAGGGCGAGAAGCAGGGCAATCATGTGGTCTCCGGAAAAAGGAAGCCCCTATTCTAAACGAATGGATAGCGCAAATGCTAGGCCATCTCGGAGTACTGAATTGGGAAGCGAGAATGAGGCTTTCTGAGATCGGATTTGCAGGAATGCGAAGGTTCCGCCCAAATTATTGCACGGGAGGCTCATGCCGGACGCGGGGTCCAAATCGGCTGTCGCCTGGAGGACCGTGACGATTCTCGGGTTCTCCCTTCCTTCCCCTGAACTGAGCCAGGGGGGAGTGAACTCGACGCGAACCGTTTGCCCCTCGGCCCGTGGGGATTCCACGGTGGAGGGATCCTCCGGTCATCGAAGCGGCCCGGATAGAGGAACGCGCTATCGAGGTCCGCCGGTCCGGTGGGGGCCCCCTGCCGCGTCCTCTACCGAGCGCTCTGCGGTCCTCGGCGCTCCCGAGCCGGCATTCCGGCGGCTTCGACCGCGACGATGAATTCCGCGCCGTCCCACGCCTCGTCGTACCGCACTCCGTTCAGGAAGAAGCAGGGCGTGCCGTTCACGCCGCTGCGGACGCCCGAGAGAAAGTCCTCCTGCACGCGGGCGGCATAGAGGCCGGCATCCAGATCGGATGCGATCTGGGCGGGATCGAGCCCGAGGGCGGCGGCGTAAGAGACAAGATCCTCACGCTCAAGGGCACTTTGGTTCTCGAAGAGAACGTCGTGCATTTCCCAGAACTTTCCCCCCGCAGCCGAGGCCTCCGCGGCCTGGGCGGCATCCTCGGCATGGGGGTGGACCTGTCGAAGCGGGAAGTTCCGGAAGACGAATTTCAGGCGGTCGCCCATTCGATCCTGGATGGCCTTTACGATGGGATAGGCCCGGGCGCAATGAGGACATTCGTAATCCCCGTATTCGACGAGGGTCACGGCGGCGGTCGCAGGGCCTTGCGCATGGTCCCGAGGGCCGACGGGGAGCGAGAGCATGGAGCGGACGGGAGTGGATTTCACAAGTCGCCTCCTTTGCTGGTCATTTCCTGGAGCGCCGAGAGAATGCCGTCGGCGCCGGGATTCACGCCGATGGGGGACACGTGACTCCAGCGGATCAAGCCTTCTCCGTCGATCACGAAGAGCGCCCGCTCCGATACGCCTTCGCTTCCGCGGTAAACGCCGTAAGCCCTCGCGATCAGACCTTTGGGCTCGAAGTCGGAGAGCAGGGGGAAGCGGAGCTTCCGGTCGCGCTCGAACGCGAGATGGGACCAGATCCCGTCGACGGAGATCCCCAGAAGCTGCGCTCCGCACCTGTCGAATTCGGGTTTGACCTCGTTGTAGAGCGACATCTGATCTCCGCAGACCGGGCTCCAGTCGGCCGGGTAGAAGGCCAGGATGACCGGCCGTCCCCGGAATTCGGCGAGCGATACTTTCTGGTCGGGAGTGCTGGGGAGCAGGAAGTCGGGGGCCGCAGAGCCCGGGGGTAGAGCCCGGCTCCCGTTTCCCACCTCGCGGGCGGGAGCCGGACGCCGGGAGGGACGCGCTTTCCGGAGTTTGTTCACGGGATCCTCCTTATGATCCGGGCTTGGTCGATCCATTTCTTTCGCTTGTCGGGTCCGAAGAACCGTCCTCATCGCCGTCCCGCAGGTCTCGGAGACCCTCTGCTCGGCCAGGAAAGTCGTCGTTGGCGGGCTCTCTCCCGAGCGAGCTCCCTGCCACTCGGATCGGCCCGGGGCAAGATCCTCGAGGGGGAGAGCCGGGTCGCTGCAGGCTCTTCTTTTCCATCCGCGAAGGGAGGGTCATGGGCTGGACTCCGAGAAGTTCCGCTGCTCCGGGCGGCTAGGCCACTTGGAGGACGATCTTCCCCCGCGACTTCCCGTTTTCGTTGAGTTCATGCGCCTGAGGAGCTTCGGACAAGGGCATCACTTGGCTGACTTTGGCTTTCAGGATTCCCTGGTCGACCAGGGCCGCCAGATGGGCCAGTTGCGACGGGTCTCGCTTCATCTGGAAGCCTTGTCCGCGAAGCTGTCGCTTCTCGAGATCCGTCTGATTCGGCGCGGCGACCGTGCTGACGATGAGGCCGCGGGGCTTGAGGACCTGATAGGACCGCACGAGGGTTTCACCCCCGATCAGATCGACGACCGCGTCCATCTCCTGGACCTTCTGTTCGAAGCGTTCCGCCCGATAGTCGACGACCTGCTCGGCCCCCAGGGACTTGAGATAAGCGATGTCCTGGCCTGAAGCAGTGGCAAAAATTCGCGCCTGTTTCCAGCGAGCAAGCTGAACCGCAAAGGAGCCCACGCCGCCGGCGGCGCCGTGGATCAGGATCCGCAGATCCTTGACGGCCTTGACGACGTCGAGGATGACCTGGTACGCGGTGAGCCCCGCGGTGGGGATCGAGGCGGCGGTCATGTAGTCCGTGGTCGCCGGCATCCGGACGAGATCCTTCGCGGAAAGGGTGGTGTACTCCGCGTAGCTTCCGGAGGCGAAACCGAAGAGCCTGTCTCCGACCTTGAAGTCACGAAGGTCCCGGCCCGCCTCGACGATGTCTCCGGCGAAGTCCTGGCCGAGTGTCAGCGGAAAGGAGACTCGGAAGATATTCTTAAGGTAGCCCTCCCGGATTTTCCAGTCCACCGGATTGACTCCGGCCGCGCGGATCCTGACCAGGGCCTCGTCGCTCCGGATTGCCGGACGAGGGGTTTCTTCGAGCTTCATCTGGTCGGCGTGTCCATAGGAATGAATTCGCACCGCTTTCATGGGGAGTCCTTTCGATATGAGTTCGCCGGCCCCGAAGGGCGGGCCGGTCATCTACCCCCGGCATCCCGGTTCAGCTCGAGCGACTGGCGTCTGTTCGCCGCCCGGTCCGGCTAGAGGAGCCGGACCCTTCGAGATTGTTATTTGGAATATCCGAGCTCAGGCCCTCGCGCGATCCGGGGGCCTCGAAGTCGAGGCTTCAGTGTATGATCCGGGTTGTGGGACCGCGTGCCCGACCATCCTGAAGCAGCGAAGTGGGAGGAGGGGGCGGCCCAGAGACGCAGAAATCGCGGACCGGCATTCCCGTTCAGGATTTCGTCCGACCGAAAGGTGAGTAAAGGAGCAAGATGGACCGGAAAACCCTCTGTTATCTGATCCTGGCGATGTTCTGGGGAGTGTTCCCAATTCCCGCGCTCGCCCAGGCCGGCCAGCCGGCGGAACGACTGGAGGGGGCGGAGCTTCTCGCTCATACCGATCGCTGGTTGGTCGTCCATGTGGTGGACGGCCATGTCGTTCATCACGGAAAGGGTCAGAAGAGCGGCGACGAGCGCACGGTCGTGCGGCGGATCGATACCGCGCGCGCTGACAAAGCCGAGACCTGGACGATCAGCAGCCTGGACGATCCGGCGTACAAATCGGGGAAAGCCCCGTTGCGCGTGGCACGGAAGACGCGGGGCTGCGACTTTGCGGCGCGCGTCGAGTCCTGGAAGGACGGGCACGCCGTGAACCAGAACCCCGACCATGCCCTGGAGCACTGGATCTATCTCGAAGTTCCCTCCCCGCTGCGCTCGGGATCGACCCTGACGGTCAGCTCGGGAGATCTCCTGCCGGGGGCACCTGCGCTCGCCCTCCGCTACGATGTGCGCAGCAGCCGGTCGGAAGCGGTTCACGTCAACCTGGTCGGCTATCCCACGACCTCGCCGGCGAAATACGGCTACGTCTACTCGTGGATGGGGGACGGCGGATCGCTAGAGGTCCGCGCCCTCGAGGGCCGGCCGTTCCGCCTGATCGACGTGCCCTCCGGGTCCATTGCCTTCACCGGAGCGCTCAAGTTTCGGTTCGCAAAGGATCATCCCGAGACCCTGCAGGTGCAGGACTCTCCTCCCCACGGCAACTATCTGAAGGCGGACGTCTGCGAGTGCGACTTTTCCGCGTTCTCCCAGGCCGGCGCGTACGTCCTCTCGGTGGACGGCGTCGGCTGCTCGTTCCCGTTCAAGATCGGCGCCGACGTCTATCGCGAGGCGTTCCGCACCGCCATCCGCGGGCTTTACCACAACCGCAGCGGCATCGCGCTGACGCGGCCCTACACAGAATTCGAACGGCCTGCTCCGCACAACCCGCTGGTCACTCCCGGATTCAAGGGGAAGCTTGTCTATACCCGCTCCCGCTTCGTCGACTGGAAGAACGGCGACCATGACGATGCCGACCGTCCGGCGATCGTGGCGGGGATCGTCGGTCCCCTGGACGCCTGGGGCTGGTATCAGGATGCCGGGGATTGGGACAGCTACGAAAGCCATCT
>DATGFI010000684.1:0-13897 GCA_035309205.1 Planctomycetota bacterium
GGGCCAGTTCCAAGCGGTTGCCGACTCCTTTGTTCACCCGGGTCTCGACCAGGTCGCGGGTCTGCCGCCGGAGACCGACCGTTTCCTGGAGTAGCTGCCGGTCGAGGTCGACGTGCAGCATCATGAACCAGGTTTCCGCGATCTGGGCGGCGACGCCCAGCTTAACGACTTCGAGATCTGCCGCGGACGCCTCATAGCTCGCGCGGGACGACTCGACGGCGCGCCGGACCCGCCCCCACAGATCCACCTCATAGTTCAGGTTGAGCGGCAGCCGGAAGATGGACCGCGTCGCCGTCGCGTCGGAGGTGGTCCCGGTGAAGATCTTCTCGCGACCCGCGTAGGGGTCGAGTGAAAGCGCGGGATACTGCTGCGCGGCGACGAGCCTGAGCGCCGCCTCCGCTTCTCCGACACGGCCGACCGCCTGGGCGATCGTCTGATTGTCGTCGAGCGCCTTCCGGATAAGCCGGGACAGTTGGGCGTCCCTGAAGCGGTCCCAGCAATCACCCCTCAGCTCGCGGTCGGACGGAGTCGCCTCCTTCCATTGGTCCGGCACCGCGACCGGCGGACGTATGTAGTCCGGCCCCATCGTGCATGCCCCCAGCCCAAGAACGACCGTCCCCAGGAGCGCGAGTCTACTGGTCATCGACCGCCCGCACCTTCTGGCCTTCTTTGACCTCGGTGGTGGGATTCACCATGACGCGATCCCCTTCCTGGAGCCCGGAAAGGATTTCCGCTTGAGTTCCATAGTCGCGGCCGATTCCGACGGCGGGATAGTGGACGATCGAGTCTGGACCCACGACCGCGACGAACGAGCCTTTGGGCCAGATGACGAGCGCTTTGGCCGGCACCAGAAGGGGCGGCGTGGCGCGCTTCAGCTGGAAAACGACTTGCGCATAGAGGCCCGAAGACAGCACGCCGTCGGGATTCGCCACGGTAACCTCGCTCTGCATCATCCGGGAAGCTGGATCCGCCGAGCGCGCCGTCCGGGTGACCAACCCCGCCCACACGCGGCCCGGATGCGCGTCAAAGCGGAGCTGCACTTCCAGGCCGGGCTGGACGGAAGCCATCGCCGACTCGGGAACATTGACGAAGACCCGGAGCGTATCCACCTGCACCAGCCGGTAGAGCTCCCGGGTGGACGTCGTGCTGCCCTCCGAGACCAGGGTGCCGATATCCACGGATCGCGAGGAGATGATGCCGTCGAAGGGGGCCAGGATCTGCATGAAGCCCTGGAGCTCCTCATAGCGCTTCACGTTGGCTTCCTGCGACTGGATCGCGGCTTCCGCAGCCTGGACGTCGGCATGGCGGGCCTCGAGGGCCGCCTGCTTCTCGTCGGCTTCCTGCTGGGACACGGCGTGGTCCTTGGCCAGGGCCACCCAGCGCCGCGCGCCGATATCGGCAAGCGTCAGGTTCGCGCGATTCTGAGCCAGGGCCGCCCGGGCCACCGCAAGATTGGCCCGAGCCTGGCGGAGCTGCTGGTCCACCTCGGGGGATTCGATCTCGGCGAGAAGCTGGCCCTTCTTCACCGTGTCGCCGAGGTCGACCAGGAATCTCTTCAAATACCCGTTGATGCGCGCATAGATGGGCGTTTCGATCTGCGCCCGTGCCGTTCCCGGGAGGGTGAGCGTCACCTGAGCCGGCGCTCGGACGGCGCGGGCGACCTTCACCTCCGGCAGGCGGTTCTCCTCCTTCTCCGAATCCCGGCGCAGTTCCTCGGTCTGCCGGAGGCGCGGGAGGTAGCCCAGCAGGAATACGCCGATCAGCAGCGCGATCAGGATGAGCAGACCCAGCACCTTGGCTCCACCAGACCCGGACTTCCGGACCGGCCTCGGGAGCACGAGTTCCGGCGGCCTCGCCGCCGCGGGCGGCGGCGTCGTGCTGGCGTTTTCGGTGGGAATCATTCGGGGATCTCCTCGACGGGAGCCAAGGGCCTGCGGCGAAGCAGACTGTAGATCACCGGCACGAAGAACAGCGTGGACACCGTCGCCACGATCAGGCCGCCGATCACGGCCCGTCCCAGGGGCGCGTTCTGCTCGCCGCCCTCCCCCAGCCCCAGCGACATCGGCAGCATGCCGATCACCATCGCCAGCGCCGTCATCACCACCGGTCGAAGCCGCGTGAAGCCCGCGTCCAGGGCCGCCGTCCGCGCATCCGCGCCCTCCCGGCGCCGGTCATTGGCGAAGGTGATCATCAGGATCGAATTCGCCGTGCCCACGCCCATCGCCATGATCGCCCCCATGAGAGAAGGAACGTTTACTGTAGTGCGGGTCGCGTAAAGCATCCACAGAATTCCCGCCAAGGCCCCCGGCAGCGCGGCCGCGATGATGAGCGGATCGGTCCACGACTGGAAGTTCACGACCATCAGGAAATAGACCAGGAGGATCGCGAACACAAGCCCTCCGGCCAGCCCGAGAAATGAGGTCCTCATGCTCTGCACCTGGCCGCGCACCATGATCGTCGTTCCTCGAGGCAGCGTGGGCCGGATCGAGTCGAGGATCCGATCGATCTCCCCGGCGATGCCCGCCAGGTCCCTTCCCTGGTTCGACGCAAAGACGTCATAGGTCGGCTGGACGTTGTAGTGGTTCACCACGACCATCCCGGTCCCCCGGGTCACGGTCGCCAGGTTCGTCAGGAGTTGATACGCTCCGGGTTTGGAGGTCGAAATCGGAGTGTTCTGGAGCTTGTCGATCGATTCCATCTTGTACTGAGGCGTCTGGACGATGACCAAGTAATTGACGCCGTTCTGGGGATTGAGCCAATAGTTCGGCGCCGCCTGACTGGTGCCGCTCAGCGAGACGAGCACGTCCCCGGCGACATTCGACTGCGTCAGCCCCAGTTCGGACGCCTTGTCCCGGTCGACCGCGACACGGAGTTCGGGCGCATCCACCTGCTGGTGAAGATGGACGTCGACGGCTCCCGGAATCCGGGCGATCCGCCGGGCGAGGTCCTGCGCGATCTCCAGGTTCTTCGGATTGCGTCCCACGATCTGGATGTCGATCGGGGCGGGCAGGCCGAAGTTCAGGATCTGGCTCACCATGTCGGCCGGCTGGAAGAAGAAGCCCGCCTCGGGGAACCGTTCGGGCAACGTCTTCCTCAGCGCTTTCACATAATCCCAGGTGGAGCATCGGCGATGCTCGGTCAGGGAGACCAGGATTTCGCCGTCACCCGAGCCGATAGTCGCGCTGTCGCTCCAGGCCAGGTTGAAGCCTCCCGCCGGCATGCCGATGTTGTCGATGAGGCTGACCCGGTCCTGCTCCGGAATGATCTTCCGGATCTCATCCTCCACCCGCTGGAAGAGGAGCTCCGCCGCCTCCAGGCGCGTTCCCGCGGGAGCCCGGACGTGCAGCCGGAACTGGCCCGCGTCGACCTGCGGGAAGAAGTCCTGGCCGACGAACGGGAAAAGCAGGAGCGAACCCAGGGTGAAGAGGCCGAAGCCGCCGACCACAAGCTTCCGGTGATCCAGGACCCAGTCCAACAGCGTCCGATAGCGCCCGCGGAGCGCTTCGAAGCTCCGGTTAAAGGCGAAGTGGACCCTCCAGATCAGGCTCGCGCCGGGACCGGCCGTATGCTCGTGCTGGTACATCGCCAGCTCGCTCCGGAGCAGGTACTTCACCATGGTCGGTACCAGAGTCCGCGAGATGACGTAGGATGCCAGCATGGCGAAGACGACCGCCATCGCCAGCGGCACGAAGAGAAATTTCGCGGAGCCCTTCAGGAACACGACCGGGGCAAACACGATGCAGATGGCGAGCGTGGAGACGAAGGCCGGGACGGCGATCTGCTGTGCGCCGTCGAGGATCGCCCGGTGGATCTCCTTGCCCTGCGCCAGGTTCCGGTGGATGTTCTCGATCTCGACCGTCGAGTCGTCCACCAGGATGCCGACGGCGAGCGCCAGCCCCCCCAGCGTCATGATGTTCAGGGTCTGCCCGCACAGCCAAAGCACGATGATCGAGACCAGGATCGACAGCGGAATCGAGACCGCGACGATGACGGTGCTCCGCCAGCTGCCCAGGAAGAGGAGGATCATGAGCCCCGTCAGGATGGCCGCGATCGTCCCTTCGGTGAGCACACCATTGAGCGCCGCCTCGACGAAGACCGACTGGTCGAAGAGGGTCTTCACCTGGAGCGATTCCGGCAGGGTCGACATCACGCGCGGGAGGGCCGCCTTGACGTTGCGGACGACATCGAGGGTGGACGCACCCCCGTTCTTCAGAATCGTCAGCAAGGTCGACCGTTTTCCGTTTTCCCGAACGATATTCGTCTGCGGTGCGTAGCCGTCCCGGACCTGGGCCACGTCGCCGATGAAGACCGTTCCGCCGCTCGACTGGCGGATCGGCAGCCGATTGAGGGCATCGACAAACTCCGGGCTGCTGTTCAGCCGGACGTTGTATTCCCGATCGTCCATCTTGATCGTGCCCGCGGGCACGATCAGATTCTGGGCGTTGATCGCGTCGGATACTTCGCGGGGCGAAATACCCTGCGCCGCCAGCCGGTCGACATCGAGGTCGACGATGATCTGTCGAGGGCGCCCCCCGTAGGGACCCGGCAGCGTGGTGCCCTCGACCGAGTACAGCTGCGTGCGGATGAAGTTCAGTCCATAGTCGTAGAGCTGCTGTTCGGTCAGTTTTTCGCTGGAGACGCTCAATTGAAGGACCGGAACGTTGGTCGCGCTATAGCGCACGATGAACGGCGCGGTGGTGCCGGGCGGGAAGATCTTCAGGATCGCCTGGCAGGTCGCCGAAATCTGAGCCACGGCGGCCTCGATCTTTGCCGTCGGATGGAAGTAGACCTTTACCACGCTGATGCCGTTCAGCGACTGCGACTCGATATGCTCGATGTCGTTGACCGTCGTGGTGATCGACCGCTCGCTGATCGTCACCATGCGCTTTTCCATCTCGTCCGGCGACATGCCCGTGTAGGTCCAGATGACGCTGACCACGGGAATGTCGATCGTGGGGAAGATGTCCTTGGGCATCTCCGCGATGACGACGAAGCTGAGCAGGACGACGACGATCGCCGCTACGACGAAGGTATACGGGCGCCTCAGCGCCAGCCGGACGATCCACATGGCAACACCCCCAAGGCTCCCGATTTAGCGCGTCCAGCATGCCCAGACTTCCCCAAATCCGTCCAATACACAGATTGTCCTGAGTGATACCTTCCGGGTATCATCCTGAAGGATTTCAGTGAGTCCGGGGAATGGAGGTCGGCGATGGAACTCAGGCATCTGAGGTACTTCGTGGCAGTCGCGGAGGAGTGCCATTTCGGCCGCGCAGCCCGGCGGCTCTTCATCTCCCAGCCCCCGCTCAGCCGGCAGATCCGCGACCTCGAGGAGGAGATCGGGCTCCAGCTCCTCGAGCGGACCCGTACCCAGGTGCGCCTCACCGCCGCCGGAAGGCAATTCCTGGAGGGCGCCCGACAGACCCTCGTCCAGGCCGAGCGGACGGTCGCCCTGGCCAAGCAGGCCGCCGAGGGCAAGACGGGCTTCCTGTCGATCGGCTACATCCCCACCGGAGATCTCGGCGTCATCCCGAAAGTGCTCCGACCCTTCCGGAAGCAGTATCCGAACATCGAACTTGAATTGCGCAGTCTCCCCGTGGCGCCGCAGATTGACGAGCTCCGCCGGGAACGGATCCACCTCGGCTTCCTGAGGCTGCCGGTCCATGCTCCGGACCTCCGGATCGAGCACGTCCACACGGAATCCCTGATCGTGGCGCTTCGGGAGAAGCATCCGTTGTCCCGACATTCCCGCATCGGACTCGAACGTCTGGCCTCGGAGGACTTCCTCGTGTTTCCCCGCCGCCTGGCCCCGGCCTACTACGACGAAATCATCAGCTTCTTCCGGAAGGCCGGAATCAGCCCGAGGATCGGCCATGAGGTGGAAAGCCTCCAGACGCAGCTTGCGCTCGTATCGGCCGGCTTGGGCTTCGCCCTCTTGCCCTCATCCGCCCGCGAAATCCGACGCAGGGGCGTGATCTATCGCGACCTCGACGAGCCCGTCCCGCGGGTCGACGTGGCGGTGGCGACCCTGGACCGCACGCCTTCGGAAACGCTCGGGCACTTCCTCAAGGTGGTCCGCCAGTGCTACCGGTCGCCGCGGTCCCGCTGAGACGCGTCGGCTCGACGACCCCGGGTCTTTTCGTGTAGAATCCAGGCATGCCGGGCAAGCGGTTGATCCAGAGCGTCTCCTGCCTTTGCGGGGCCGAGGTCCGCGTCGACCCCGTCAGCCAGGACCGCCGGATCACCTGCCCCAGCTGCCAGAGCACGTTCGACTTCGTCGTCACGATGGACAAGGCCAGCAGGAATACCCGGCTCACGCTCATCTTGCCCCGCTCCGCCCTCAAGCCCGAGGGAGAATCGCTGGCGCTCTCCTCTTCGGCAAAGCAGCCCCCCAGCCCGCCGCCCAGGGCGGTGACCCGGGTGACCAAGAAGAGCGGAGGGAAAGCGGTCCAGTCCGCGCCGGTCCTCTGCGAGTGCGGCGAAACCTTCACCGTGGAAGATATCGGGGAGCTGACCAGCATCCAGTCGTGCCCGGAGTGCAAGCGGGCCTATCATGTGGTCTTCAAGATCGAAAGCGGATCCAAACTGAAATCGGCGATCATCGTTCCGACCAAACCGATCGTGCACCGCGGCGAGAAGCTCCGGACCCTGCTCACAAAACCCCCTCCGGAGGCGCCCCCGGAGGACCTGCCCCAGCCCTCCGACGGCTCCGACCCCTTCGGATCCGGAAGGAAAGGCCGGACCCGGGTGACCAAAGTTTCGCGCCAGGCTTCCCGGTCCAAGCCCGCGGTCGAGGTTCCGGCCGGCAGCCAGGCCGTGCCCTGCTCCTGCGGCGAGGTCTTCGTGATCCGGAGGAAGGATCTCGGCCAGGTCCTGACCTGCGCCGCCTGCGGCAAGAAGGGTCGCGCCGTGGAGGGCTGTGATCCCCAGACCCTAGCCCCCATCCTGCGCATGAAGCCCGTCTAGGAACCAGGCCCGGCGCTACCAGCGGATCTCGCGGGCCGGCGGCTGACGGTGCTGGTCCGTGCGCGTGTCGATGGGCCAGGTACGGTACTCCTCGAGCCAGGCCAGCATGTGCTTCATGACGATGTCGAGGATCTTCCGGCCCTTCTCCGGCGTCGCCTTGGTCGGATCCCCATGCACGCCCGTCTTGGTCCAGCGGCCCCAGACGTCGTTGAAGCGCACCTGGGTGGTACTGTCCGAGCTCATCGTCTTCCCCACGCGATCCGCCCCCGCAACCGCTCTGTCCATCTGCACGCGATCCTTCGCGAAGTGCAGGTAGAGCGAGGTCTCCCATTCATCGGCGTGAGCGTAGACGCCGGACTCCAGCATTTCGTGGGTCTCATCCTTCCCCATGTTGTAATAACCGAACGCGCAGCAGAGCGACGGCGTCTCGAGCACCGTCCGCCTGGCGATGAGATCCACCATCGGCATGTTCGAGCCGTGGCCGTTGACGAGGGCAATGCGCTTGAAGCCGTGGTAGGCCACGCTCTTGGTGACGTCGACGCAGAAGTCGATGAAGTGCTGGGGCTGGACGTGGATCGTGCCCGGGAAATCGATGTGGTGGAGGTTCAGCCCGTAGGGAATGCCCGGGAGGATCAGCACCTTGTCGGGGGCGCGGCGCGCCAGTTCCCTGCAGACCGATTCCGCCAGAAAGAGATCCGTGTCCAGCGGCAAGTGCGGCCCATGCTGTTCGGTCGAGCCGGTCGGCAGGATCACGACTTTCTGCATCTCGATCGCGTCATTGATCTCCGGCCAGGTCAGCCGGTTGAACTCGGTCGCCTCTCGGACATTCACGGGCAGCTCCTTTCTATTGCGGATTCTTGTGATTCGTGTGCCAGATCCTCTGTGACAGGGGCGTCCCGTCCGCGGCCTTGATGAGGAACTTGATCAGCATCCGGTGAACGGGCGTCTTATCATCCGGCGACCGGGCCCCCTCGAAGGGCGGGCCCAGGAGCTCCAACCAGCCTCCGTCCCAGGCCGCCGCGTATCGCAGCAGGTCCGTGTCGAAACAGGTGGCGCCGGTTCCGAGTTTTGCAACGATCCCCTCGGGCGTAACGGCTCTCCTGGGCCAGGGCATCGTGAGGGCCGTCGTCAGGAACGGCCCGTACTCCATCTGATCCCACCGGGGTTCCCGGGCACGGGGCAGCTCCTGGGATTCCTGGGCGAGCGCCGCCACGAGGAGACCGGCGACGAGCATGCTAGCCCCCCAGTTCCAAGCCCGGAAGCGTTCCTGTACTGCTGCCGAACCTGTCGGCCTCGATACCCAGGCGGTTCAGCATGCTCAGGAAGAGGTTGCTCAGCGGCGGCGGATTGACCGGATCGAAGGCGAGGTGCTTTCCGTGTCGGAATCCGCCGCCCGCGAGCAGGACCGGAAGGTTTCGTGCCGAATGGTTGCTCGCGTTCCCCAGGTTGCTGCTGAAGAAGACCATGGTGCGGTCGAGCAGCGTCGCGCCCTCCTCCTGGGACTCTTTCAGCTTCGCGAGCAGGTCCCGGAGCCGTTTCATCTTCTCGAGCTCGACCTTCTTCAACTGTTCCAGCTTGACGGGATCTTGGCCGTGGTGAGAAAGGTCGTGATGACCGAGGCTGACGCCCGGAATCGGCGGAACGCCGCTCGTACCCAGGAGCATGATTGTCACGAGCCGGGTCGAGTCGGATTGCAGC
Source organism: Planctomycetota bacterium (assembly GCA_035309205.1). Lineage (GTDB taxonomy): Bacteria > Planctomycetota > MHYJ01 > MHYJ01 > JACPRB01 > JACQFK01. Next base: position 8,665 of record DATGFI010000684.1, read on the forward strand.
GCGAGGTGCGTCAGGTCGAAGAGCAGCCGCGTCCGACCGACCAGATCGGTCGGCGTCGTGATGTCCTGGAACGGAGTCGCGTTCACCTTCGGCTTCGGCTTCTTCGACCATTCCTCCGACCGGGCGATGCGCAGCTCCAGTTCGCGGACGCTCGTGAAGTATTCGTCGAGCTTCTCCCGGTCCCCCGCGCCCAGGGACGCCTCCAGAGCCCCTGCCTGGGCGCTGACCGAATCGAGAATGCTCTGGCCGTCTCGCAGTCTCCGGGCCTGCGCCGCCACCTCCTCGGGCCGGCCTTCCAGGAAGAGGCGGGCGAAGACGCGGGCGGGAGATGCATCCGCGGGGACCGGGGCGCCGCTCCGGGTCCACGAGAGGCCGAACCCTTCGTCGGCCAGCGTCAGGCTCGGCGTGCGGGTTTCTCCGCCGATCCGCTCGGCGGCGAACTGATCCAGCGAGATGGTGTTCCGGAATCCGGCGCGCAGCTCCGGATGCGGCGCGGCCGTCAGAAAGCTGTACATCGAATCGTGACTGGAGCCGACGTCCGGGTGCGAGAGCCCTGACACGACCGTGAAGTCCTTCCGGAACTCCGAGAGGACCTCCAGATACGGGGTGAGCGCGTATTCGTCCCCCGCCTGCCCGGGGAAAAAGTTCGGGGCATGGAGTCCGAGCGGGGTGCAGATCAGAACCATGCGCCGGATCGGACCCCGGACCCGCGGCCGGGCGAAAGCCGGCGCGTCCAGCCAGGGCAGCGCAAGCGAAACCCCCGCCGCCCGGAGAAAACCACGTCGATCCAGACTCATGCCACAGCCCTCATTTCGACCTGAAGAGTCCGCACTGGACGACCTCGTGGACGAGGGTCCGCAGGCCATAGCCCTTCCCACGGATCCGGCTGACGATCGATTCGATCTCCGGCTGATCGGCTCTCGCCGGCGCTCCGCCGGTCGCATACGTCACGAGCCGCGCGGCCAGAGCCCGGGCGATCTGGTCCTTGTCGCGCAGGAGGAGCGCCTTGAACTCGTCGATGTTCCCGAAGCGCTCGCCGTCGGCCATCGCGTCGGCGGGATCCACCTTCGGACCTTTCAGATAGGGCATCCGGTGGCCGTCCACCTTCACTTCCTGGCCCCGGCCCGTGGTCCGGTAGTTCTCGCGCCAGCCTCCGATGACGTCGAAGCTCTCCAGGGCGAAGCCCGGCGGGTCGATTTGGGCGTGACAGGTCGCACAGGTCGCCAGCTGCCGGTGCTTGGCCAGCTGCTCCCGGATCGTGGTCGCGCCGCGGATATCCGGCTCGACTGCGGGCACTCCCGCCGGCGGACGCGGCGGAGGCGTTCCGAGGATGCGGTCCAGCACCCAGGCCCCGCGGAGCACCGGAGAGGTCTGCGTGCCGTTGGCCGTCACCTTCAGCACGCTGCCCATCGTCAACACGCCCCCGCGGTGGGACCCGGGAGGCAGGGAGACTTTGCGGAAGCCCCAGCCCTCGACGCCGGGGATCCCGTAGTGGAGGGCCAGGCGTCCATTGAGCATCGCAAAGTCCGACGAAACGATGTTCGAGAGGCTCAGGTCCTTCTCCAGCAGCTCGTCAAAGAACAGCTTCGATTCCTTGACCATCGACTCCTTGAGCATGTCGTCGAATTCCGGGTACAGGATCGTGCTGGGTTCCGTGAAATCGATGTCGCGCAAGGCGAGCCACTGGCCGACGAAGTTCTCGGTGAATGCGGCGGCCTTCGGATCGCGGAGCATGCGTTCCGCCTGCGCGCGCAGGATCTCCGCCCTGGCCAGGTCGCCCCGCCCGGCCAGGCTCAGCAGTTCCTCGTCGGGCATCGAACTCCAGAGGAAATAGGACAGCCGGCTGGCGAGCGCGAATCCGTCGAGCACGCCGGGCTTCTCGCGGAGAAAGAGAAAGTCCGGGGAGACCAGGACCGCCGCCAGCCCCACGCGAACTGCCTGTTCGAAGGTCCTGTTCTCCTTGAGCTTCGCCAGGACCAGATCGACGTAGGGCCGGATCTCTTCCTCCTTCACCGCCCGACGGAACGCGCGGCGGGTGAACTCGCGGAGGATGAGCTCCGCGTCCGCCGCGGAGTTTCCCGAGACGACCTCCAGTCCCCGGTCCTTGACGTCCTTCTGCGGAAGGTTTCCGAAGATCCGACGGTGGGACGCCGGCGGCCACTCCTCGTGGATCGGCCCCTCGACCTCGACCCACTGCACGGCCAAACCCGGGCCGGTGTAGTCGGCGGCGCCGATCTTGTTCACGGCCTGGGCTCCGGCCAGTCCGTAGGGATGGATCCGGATGTGGCTGCGGGCTTCGAGATGGTCCGTCCACTCCGCCACAGTCGGCTCGTCCGCCGCCGCGTCATAGTAGCCGACCAGATGGTTCTTCGTGCCCATGAGCATGGGACCTGCGTCGACGCGGTAGACGACAGGGCGGCCCGCGCTCTGGAAGCCGGACGCCGAGATGCGGAAGCGGTATTGCCCGCGGTTGGGCGGATAGAATTGGCTCAGCACGATCGCGTTCCAGTTCGAGGAGCTGAACATGACGAGCGCATCGTCGAGCGGACGATAGACCTTTTCGGTCGCAGACTTGACGCCCATCGACTCCTTGAGAAAGTAGCGCTTCTTCAGGTAAGGCGGCTGCGGCGCATTCGCGATGGCCACGCTGAGGGCTTTGTCGGCCGCCTCAAGGTAGCGCTCCATCAAATACGACGAGACGTGCATCGCCTCGCCCAGGTTGTCGAAACCGTGGGACGAGGAGTCCGGGGGGAGGAGATCGACGAGGTCGATCTCGACCCCGAGAAGATCCCGGATCGTGTTCTGGTATTCCTTGCGATTGAGGCGCCGGGCGACGACCCGCCCCTCCTTCGTCCGGCGGACACTTTCGGCGGCGTCGAGCCCCGAGCCTACCCAGCCTGTCAGAGTCCGGAGCTCGTCCGCCGCGAGCCTGGGCTTCCCCTTCGGCGGCATCGCGCCGGAGCCGAGCTGCTCCAGCACGCGGCTCCAAGTCTCCCGCGTCGCCTCGACGCTGAAGTTCGGCGCGAGCCGGTCGAGCCGGAGATCGCCCTTCGACTTCTGGGGTCCGTGGCACTCGAAGCAGCTCCTGCTGAGAATGGGTCGAATCGTCTCCTCGAAGGAGCCCGCCTCCTGGCAGGCGTCCGACGCGACGGAGCCCGCAAGCAGGACGGCGATCAAGACCAGGCCGGCCTTCATTTCCTGATCGCCTCCTGGAGCGCAGCCTTCCTCTTCGCCCACCGGGGATCGGCCTCGGCCTTCCAGACCTTGATCCCGTCGAACCAGGCCAGTTCCCCGCTGGTGACCAGCTGCAGCCTTGAGCGGACCAGGGTCATGCCGTCGACCTTCGCCATCGCGATTTCCTTCTCATCGACGGCGGCGAGCATCTCGTCGCCCTGGGTCTCCCAGACCATCGTATGCCAGGTCCCGGACTCGAACTTCATCCTCCTCTGGTCGACCACCGTGTTCTTGGTCGTCGGGCCGAAGCCGGACATTTTCTCGATGCGGAAGGAATCGGGTTGGACCGTGAGCTGGGCGACATGTTCCTTCTTGGAGTCGTTGACCGCGTCGTCGAGCTGGATGCCCAGCCACTTCGCCCCCTCGAACTTGAAGCTGAACTGGATGATGACGTTGGACTCCTTGAAATTCCGGGTCATGGTCGCCAAGTGGCCGTCGGAAGCCTGCTCGGCGACTTTGAGCTGTTCCTTTTCGACGACAAACTTTCCCTTATAGAGGTTCCAGTCTTTCGACCAGGCTCCGCCGGAAAACGCCTCCTCCCAGAGGAGCGGCCCTCGAAGCGCCATCCAGACCTTGGCATCGGCCGGTTTCCTCGGGGAGGCCTTCCGCGGCTCCTGTGCCCGCGCCGGCGGAGCCAGGAGCAGGGTCAGGAGGAGGGCGGCCCTTCGGCTCATCCGCATGATGTCCTCCTACGGCTCCACGTCGATGACGAAGTCCTGGGTCCCGCCGGCGGCCTGCTCGGGAGCGCTGGAAACCACCTTCTCGACGCCCCAGACCAGCTGCTTCTCGTCCAGGACCCGCGTGTCCTTCTCGACCACGGCGCGGACGGACACGGCGACCTTTCCAGCCAAGGTCGGGATCCCCGACAGAAGGCCGGTCTTTTCGTCGATCTTGAGCCAGGCCGGGCCATTCAGGAGCGAGAACCGGAGACGCTCGATGTCCCAGAAGCTCATGACTTCGCGGCCGTCGACCACCCGGGTCCGGAGATCGCCCAGGGAGCGGATGGCGGTCACCGGACAGCGGTACTCTGTGCCGATTCTTGCGCGGGGCACGGGCTTCGACGAAATCAGGCCCGACGGTGCCCGAGCATAGTCGGACGGGCCGCTGCGATATCCCTCGTCGTCCACGGCGACGACCCGATAAAACGCCCGGTTCGCGTTGGGCAGCGTTAGCTCGCGGCCGAGAACCAGGAGCTCGGTTCCCGAGATCTCCGCGACGAAGTTGGCCGCGAAAGTCGAAGGCAGATCCTTCGAGATTCCGACCGTGACCTTGTAGGGTTCGTCGCTTGCGGAGAAGCCCTTCTCGTCACTGCCGTAGACGCGGTATTTCGCGGGCTTCCGGCCCGAGGCGTCGGGCTTCCATTTCAGAGTCCCCTTTCCCGTCGCGGCATCCAGCTCCAGGGTCACTTCGGCCGGAGGAGCGGGCGCGTGAGGCGTGAAACTCCAGGTCTTGCTCCAGGGTCCCCAGACCCCCCTGGCGTCCTTCGCCCGGACGTGCCAGTAGTACCGGGTGTCCGACGCCAGCAGCCCCGCCTGCGGCAGCGTGTACTGCGCCTTGCCCTGGTCGGCCGTCCTAGAAATGAGCTTATAGTAGTGAGGCGACAGGGGCCACCTCATGTCCGCCCGGTCCGACAGTTCGAAGTGATAGTCGGCGATCGCGTCGCCGTCGGCATCCTTGGCCGCGGCCCAGCGGAACACGATCTCGGTGCCCTTCGTCTGGGCGCCGTCGGCCGGCGACGCGGGAGAGGCCGGCGCCTCCGGAGGCCGCGATGCCGACCGCTCGACCCAGTCGTGCGTGATTCGGACCTTCCGGCCCGCGGGGGACTGATCGGTGTAGACAAACTCGTTCGCGCCCACGACCATGCCCGGAAGGGCCAGCGGCGCCATCTGCACGTCGTTGACGATCCGCAGCCGGTTCAGTTTCGCGCCGGGGTCGAGCTCGCAGCGGAGCCGATACTCGTAGCGCGCCTGTCCGGCCGGCGGGAAGAACTTGTCCAGAT
>DATGFI010000685.1:0-2808 GCA_035309205.1 Planctomycetota bacterium
AGAGCGGCCGGAGGGGGCAGCGACGGCAAGAGGTAGCCCGCCACCCCGCAGAACGGCGCCGGACTGTAGGCCCAGCCGTTTCTCCACCACCAACGGAAGTCGCGATCCAGCTTTTCCGCTTCGAGGCGATCCCGTTCCAAGCCGATGCGCGTCATTTCCTCCTCATGCCTCTGATCGGCGAGCTTTTTTTCCAGGTCGATTCGATCATTCTCCTGGCGCGCCAGCTCATCCTGCTCCAGGAGGCGCTCGGCCGTGTCTTTGGCCAGCCATCGGCCGTTCCTTTTGACGAAGCCCCGGGCCACCATGAGGTCATCGCCCGTCAGCCACTGGCCGGCGACCTTCTCATAGCCCAGGGCCTTGCGCGCGTCGGCCTGGTCGGGATCGAGGGAGAGGACCTTGCGGTACAATTCCGTCGATTTCGTGCCCAGCCCCTTCCCCTTGGCCCAAACCGCGAGCTCCAGGAGGCCCTTGACGTCCGTCGCGGTTTTCGCCCGGGTCTCAAATTCGCTGTACGGATCGTTTCCTTTGCTGATCGACCGCACGTCGACCCTCTTGAAGGTCATCGTTCCGAAATCCATCTCGACGACGACCCGGTCTCCTTCCTCTCGGACGACACCGGAGAAGGCGGACCCGTTTTTCAGCACGACCTCGTCGGCCAGGACCGTCGAGGCCAGCGCCAGGGAGAGCGCCAGGGTTCTCACGACAGATATCACAGGTCTCATAGCGACTACCCTACTCAATACGCATTATGAAAGACCCGCCAGGCATCCATTCTAGCTCGAGTCCGACGGCAAAATCACGCCCATTCTCACTCGAAAACTGAAACGTCGTCGGGGGTCGGGGATTCGGCCGGGCCGGTCTTGGGGAAGGGCGCCGGCGGGGATTGGGGGATTTCGCAGGAAATCCGGGGAATCCCGTTCGGACTCGGCCCAACCGCAGGGAGCGGGAACGAACGGGGGCATGCAGGCTCTCCCGGAGTTGCAATATCCTCTCCTGGCCCTTAAAATCCGCCTCTCATGCCGCGTTTCTTCGTGGAAAAGATCAGTCATCCCGCCATCCTCTCGCTTGAGGAATCGCGCCACGCCGTGCGCGCGCTGCGTCTATCGCCGGGCGACCGCGTGACAGTGTTCGATTCCCGGGAGACCTGGTCGGGGGAAATCGAGTCGACCGAGGGGCCGGTTACGGTGAGGCTCCTGGAAAGACTGGAAACGCCCGAGCTTCCCCGGGTGATCGTGGCCGCGGCGGTCCCCAAGGGCGCGCGGCTCGACTGGATGATTGAGAAGCTCGCGGAGCTGGGAGTCTCGGAATTTGTCCCGGTCCGCTTCGCCCGCAGCGTCACCGAACCGGGGGAGGGCAAGCGAAAGCGCCTCGAGAAAATTGCGATCGCCGCGGCGAAGCAGTCGGGCGCGCCGGTGATGAAGATTTCCTCCGAGAAAGGGGTGGATCAGCTTCCCGTCGACGCGTTCCTCGCCTCGCCGGGATCTCGGGAAGCCGTACCGTCGGGCGGGGGCTGGGTCGTCGTCGGTCCCGAAGGCGGGCTCACCCGGGCCGAGGAATCCAGGTTCTCCAGGCGCTGCACGCTGGGTCCGACAATCCTGCGGATCGAAACGGCCGCCGTCGTCGCCGCGGCCCGGCTGCTCTCATGAAGAAGGTCGCCGCGTTCGATCTGGTCAACCTGGCCTACCTGGCGACGATCAGCCTGATCGTGATCGTGTGTCGGCCTTCAAATTCGCTGGTCTTTCTCGCACTTCATGCGGCGGCCGCGGGCTGGATCGGGCTGCTGCTCTTCGCCTGCGACCGCTACGGCGGCCGGTTCTGGACGTTTTGTCGCTACTGGTACGTCGTCCCGTTCGTGCTGAGCGCTTTCCGGGAGATCCATTACCTCGTGCCCCTGGTCCACCCCTTCGAGGACCACCACTTCGACCAGGTTCTTCAGTCGTTGGACCGGCGCTGGTTCGGAAACGTCGACGGATTCTTCATCGGCAACTGGCCTTCGGGCGTGGTCGACCTCCTCCATCTGTGCTATTGGTTCTATTACATCGCGCTGCTGATTCCGGGAGGGGGACTTTATCGGCGGCAGGACTGGGCAGGACTCCGGCAGTTCCTCTCGGTCACCATGCTCGGGCTCCTCGCGTCGTACCTGGGCTATTTCGCGGTCCCGGCCATCGGCCCGCATCACTTCCTGCATCCGCGGCCCGCGGCGCTGGACGGCTGGATGCTCGGCGGGACGATGCACCGGATGGTGCTCGCCGCCGAGCTGAGGATGCCCGACGCCTTCCCCAGCGGCCATGCGCTCATGTCGCTGGTGGTGATCGTGACGACGTGGCGACTCTACCGGCCGGCATTCAAGTTCGTGATCGTTCCTTCGCTGGGCTGCATCTTGGCGACCATCGCCCTGCGTTATCACTACGTGGTGGACGTGATCGCGGCGGCGGCGCTCTTTCCGGCGGTCCTGGCGGGAGGGATCGCGCTGAACCGGCTCTGGGAGAACGGACGTCCCGCCGTCTGCGCCCCGCAGAGGCGGGAACCGTCTACTTCTTCTCTTCCTTAGGGGGCTCGGCAGGCTTCGCGTCCGCGGCAGGAGCGGAGGATGTGGCCTTGGGCGCCTCGGCCGGCTTGGCCTCCTCCTCGGACTCCTCGAAGACCTCGTTCATCTCGATGCCGTCGACCTTCTTGCGCAGGATGTAATAGATCATCGTTTGCTGCGAGATGAAGAAGCTGACGACGTATCCCAAAGCCAGGCCGAGCGTGATCGCGAGCCAGAAGGTGATCAGGAAGCTTGCAATGGTGTCCTTGCCGTCGGAAACG
>DATGFI010000686.1:0-3426 GCA_035309205.1 Planctomycetota bacterium
TCGAGGCTGTTCATCTACTACAACGAGCGGGCGATCGAGGGCACGGTTGCGAGCGATAGCGGCGGCCAGATCCGCGACGGCGTCAAAAGCGTCGCCCAGCAGGGCGACGTCCCGGAGACGGAATGGCCCTACGACATCACCCAGTTTGCCGTCAAGCCTCCTTCCTCGTGCTACGCGGATGCGCGGAAGTACAAGGTCGTGTCCTACCAGAGGGTGCTCCAGACCGCCGCGCAGCTGAAGGGCTGCCTGGCCTCGGGGTCTCCGTTCGTCTTCGGATTCACCGTCTATGCCAGCTTCGAAAGTCCCGAGGTCGCCAAGACCGGGATCGTTCCGATGCCCCAGCAGGGCGAACAAACGCTGGGGGGCCATGCGGTCATGGCGGTCGGCTACGACGACGCGAGCCAGACCTTCTGGGTGCGGAATTCCTGGGGACCGTCGTGGGGCTTGGCCGGGTACTTCAAGATGCCGTACGCGTATCTCCTGGATGCCAACCTGGCGAGCGATTTCTGGAACATTCAGGTGGTGGCGTAGCGGGATGAGGGGAGGCCTTCCGAGATATTGAGGAAGGCCTCCCTTCCCCGGTGCCCGTCTCGACAGCACGAGCGACGGGATCTTCCCTCCCCGGAGGGTTCTCGGCGAGCCAAAGAAAATCCCCATGCAGGATGTGCTTTCCGGTCGGAAACATCGTAAATAGCCTGCAGTGAGGATAGACACAGTGTCGGAACCGAGGACGCATCGGAAGACTGGGGAGAAATCTCTCCAGGATCACGACGCTCGGGACCCCAAGGGGCCTGCGGAGGAGCAGTTCCGCATCTCCTGCAAGGGGAGGGGCGTCGGAGAGGTCCTGGACGACCTCGTCCGGGCATTGGCGAACGCCGAATCCCGAAACGTGGATCCGCTCATCGTGATGGAGGATCTCGGACTCCTGACCGGGTCTCTTACGACGCTCATCAAAGGGCTCTGCCGGCTGCTCGTAGGCTTTCCCAGAACGGTGACCTTTTGGGAGTCGTCCGGGTTCACCGAAGCATTCCTGAGCGCCATGGAGCCGGGGAGCATTCGCGCAAGGCCAGAAGCCCCCGGACGCACGGCGGCCAAATCCAAGCGCATTGAATGACCCGAGCCCCGCCGAGGTCGAAGGGGGAAGGCCCGTCTACCGCGACCCCGCTCCTTGGATCCATTCGAGACTCCAGGATCCCTCCAGATGCGGGGCGCAAATCCAGCGGAGCAAGCGGTTCGAATCCAGGGCTTTCCGCCCTCCCATGCGTGCGATATTGTCCTGACTGAGGAGACTGCTACCGGGGGCGGCCGGAGGATGAACGGCGGCACCTTGCGGGACAGCCCTGAAGAATCGACCCCGTAACTTCTTCGTAACAAGGTCGAACATAGAGCAGAACGCACCAGGTTTCTCCTGTGGGAGACCGCCCTTCGGCGATCGAAGGCTCCCGGAGGCCGGGTAGTTCATCATCCGTGAGGCAGCCATGAAGTATTCTCACTCGATCCAAGGGGTCCTGGCAGGAAAAGGCAACCGGGTTCTGACGGTATCCCCGGAGTCCAGCGTTTACGACGCCCTGGCTCTCATGGCGGAGCACGATGTCGGTGCGCTGGTCGTGGTCGCAGACGGCAAGCCGGTGGGGATGTTCTCCGAACGCGACTACGCCCGAAAGGTCATCCTCCTGGGCAAGTCCTCCAAGCAGCTCCGCGTTCGAGAGATCATGACAAGCCCAGCTCAGTGCGTCACTCCCAAGAACACGGTCGATGAATGCATGTCAATCATGACCCATCGCCGGATCCGTCATCTCCCGGTCCTTGAGGACGAACGGATGGTCGGCATCGTTTCCATCGGCGATATGGTGAAGTGGATCATCTCCGCGCAAGAGGATACGATCGGCCAACTCGAGAACTACATCACAGGCAAATACCCGGCCTGAGGCCTCGCGCCGCAGAAGGATCGCCTCAGACAGCCATCTACGACACATTGCAGCAGCACGGATGGTACCAGTGCGGGCGGGTCGTTGGAGGGGGGAGAGGAGGGCAGTTCCCAAGGCTTCATGTCGAGCTCCTGACGATCAGGCATCTCCTAATTCCGAGGATCGATCCAGATCCCGCTAATCCCTCTGAGACGAATTCCGATCTCTAGAGGATGATGGACCTGGCCCCCGGTTCGAACGCTTGGACGCCGATGCTCTCGGAACTGCGGGACAAGCCCGCAGGGATGGGGCCGAGGGAAAAGCACAAGGCACCGGCACCGGCTCCGGCTCCGGGAAGGCAGGGGGATCTTGGCCCGACCTCGGCCGAATTCTCGAGTTCAAAATATTCTCCCCAGGACTTCCGGTGGATCCCGTGCTTGCCCAGGGCTTCAGTTGCGACGCCGGGGGATCTTGGCGAAGCCTTCTTCTTCCTGGAAAGTTTGAACCTCTTCAGCCCTGGCTCGTTGAGAGGGGAAGGGCGCCCCTGGCCTTTTGAACCTCAGATCTCTCCTGATGGGTCGGAGGAGGGCTGGAGGTCGTTCGTCGGGGGACGCACGGGAGGACTCTTGGAAGAATCCGACTTTCTTTCAGAATTCTCGTCTGAATGTCCTTCGTCGCGTACTTGGATGAACATCTACGTGTTTTCAAAAATACTCCAACATGAGGGTGGGTGGAATGGGAAGCTTGCTCCAGGTCCGGATTTTGACGCTCCTTTGGGCAGTAGCGTGTACCTCCGTTTGGAGTAATGCGGCGCGTGCTGCCGCGCCTGAGTCCGGGGCAGCGGGACCGACGATTAACCTGGAACCGACGAACGTGACGGTCGTCTCGGGACAATCTGCTTCATTCACGGTCAACGCCACGGGCACCGGTACCCTCAGTTACCAGTGGAAGCGAGGCACAACCAACGTCGGAACCAACAGCCAAACCTTGACCATCAATCCCGCGACTCCGGCCGACGCGGGATCGTACATGGTCGTCGTTACCGATTCCACCGGGTCGACGAACAGTAGCGCCGCCACCTTGACCGTCAACGTTCCGGCGACCATCAATACTCCCCCCTCGTCCGTCACCGCCATTCAGGGGCAAACTGCAACCTTCACGGTCGTTGCCGGAGGCACGACGCCGTTCACGTACGCCTGGAAGCAAGGCACAGTCCCCGTCGGGACCAACAGCCCGACGCTAACCATCAATCCCGTCCTGACGTCCTCCGCTGGGACATATACCGTGACCGTGACCAACGTGGCCAATCCCTCGGGTGCAAGCGCGAGCGCGACATTGACCGTCACTCCCGCGACGCCTCCGGCGATCACGACTCCGCCGGTCGCCACGACGGCCATCCAGGGTCAGTCCGCAACCTTCACGGTCGTTGCAAGCGGCTCGACGCCGCTGACCTATGTCTGGAAACAGGGGACGACCGTGGTTGGAGGCAACAGCCCGACCCTGACGATCAATCCCGTCC
>DATGFI010000687.1:0-4296 GCA_035309205.1 Planctomycetota bacterium
TTCGTTCGAAGGACTACGGGTTCCGGACGCTGGTGCACCAGGTCGTGCAAAGCAGGCTTTTCCAGTCGAAATGAAGGATCGGCCATGAGCATGAATCGACGGCACTTCCTGAGGGCGGCGGGCGGGTCCCTGGCCCTTCCCTGGCTCGACGCGTTCGCTGTCCCCGGCCGCGCCAAGCCGCGGCAGCGCATGGTCTGCCTCTGCGCGCCGCTGGGCCTGCATCCCGCCTACCTCTTTCCGGAGAAGGCGGGCAGGGATTACGAAGCGACGCCTTATCTCGAGGTCCTCAAGGATTTCCGGGAGGATTTCACCATCGTCTCGGGGCTCTGCCACGCGGGGATGAATCCCGGGTTCGCGCACCAGGCCTCGGCGAGCTTCCTTACCGGCGCCCAGGGGGCGGGTCGACCCGGCTTCAAGAATGAAATCTCGGTCGACCAGCTGGCGGCGGAGCACCTGAGCGGCGAGACCCGCCTGGCGAGCCTGTCGCTCTCGGGCGAGGGCCCCGGGCTTTCCTGGACACGGACGGGCGCTCCCGTCCCGGCCTCGACGTCCCCCTTCAAGGTGTTCGCGACCCTCTTCCTCCCGGATTCCCCCGAGGAGGTGAAGGCCCAGGCCCGACGCCTCGCCGACGGCCGTTCCATCCTCGACGACGTGGCCGCCGAGGCGAAAAAACTCGGCACCGGCCTGGGAACCGACGATCGGGAGAAGCTGGACGAATATGCCACCAGTGTGCGCGACCTCGAAAAGAGGCTCGCGCAGGACGAACTCTGGTTCAAGAAGCCCAAACCCAAGGTGGACGCGGCGCCGCCGAAGGACATCGCCCAGGTCGCTGACCTGATCGGCCGGATGAAGCTGCTCTTCGAACTCACCCACCTAGCGCTTCAGACCGATTCGACGCGGCTGATCACGATCATGCTGGGCGGCTCCACCCATGCTCCGCCGATTCCCGGCGTCAGCCTGGGACACCACGACCTGTCGCATCACGGCAAGGAGCCGACCAAACTCGCCCAGCTCAAGATCGTCGAGCTGGAAACCATGAAAACCTTCCGCGACTTTCTCGCCCAGCTCAAGGGGACGAAGGAGGAGGGCGCGACCCTCCTCGATCGGACGACCGTCTTCCTTGGCAGCAACCTGGGAGACGGCAGCAGCCACGCGGTGAAAAACCTCCCGGTCCTAGTGGCCGGCGGGGGTTTCAAGCACGGCCAGCATCTGGCCTTCGATCCGCAGAGCCCGCCGCCCCTCTGCAACCTCTTCGTTTCGATGCTTCAGAAGCTGGGTCTTCCGATCGATCGGTTCTCGACCAGCACGGGCACGCTGACCGGACTGGTCTAACGGTCCGGCGGCGGGACCCTCCGATGCGGGGAGGGGGATCTGATTTTCGGGGAGAACTGGTCCTAGGGACGCGAGTTCCGCAAAGTCTGGCTCCGGGGCGAGGGCGCCTGGGAACGGGGTGCGGAAAGGCCCGGAGCTTCCGGAGTCCAATCATCCGGCGTGCCCGCGTCGGCGAGATACCGGATTACGCCCTCTGGCCACGCGGAGGATTCTGCAGCACGACGATCTTCTATCGCAAGCTCCAGGAGGAGGGATAACTGTAGCCCGTTGCTTCCAACCTGCGGTGAGGGACTCGATCCGATGGGATCCCCGCGGCTCAGGACCTGTCCGTAGCACCGAAACAAACCCGGCGTGCGGCGAGGCCGCTCGGCCGGCGGCTCGTCCGAGGGGTCTTCCGATGGCCGGCCCCCCGGCTTCCGGGTCGTTATGAGGGAATTCCGCCGCAAAGGGGGATGCGGGGCCTTGACTTTGTACCCCGACCGGACAATACTGCGTCCTACAAAGTAAGATCGCTGAGATCCGACACGCCGGGTATGAAGAGAGGGAGTGGAGTTCCCATTGGGTTCAAGCCCAGATCAACGCTTCGGACCCTAAGGATAGGAGGATTGATGGCCAAGGCCGATATCACCAAAGGGCCGCGTAAGGCGGCGACCCGCCGGGTTTCCTTCGTTGCCAGGGTGGACGGGGCCAAGGAGGTCGTCCTCACGGGCGATTTCACGAATTGGGCGAAAGACAAGCTTCGACTTGAGAGCAGGGGAGGAGGGAGGTGGGAAACGACGCTTGAGCTTCCCCCCGGGGAGTACCGTTATCGCCTGCTGGTCGATGGCCAGTGGCGCGACCATTCGGAAGCCGCCAAGCGCGTCCCGAATCCTTTCGGGTCCGAAGATTGCATTCTCGTGGTCTCGTAGACGGCACCGAGAATCGGACGTCGTTCACCCGGGCGCGATTCATTTCTTCGGTTCGGTCCGACTGCAATCCCAGGGAGGACTTCTCCGGATCTGAGCGGGGTCCTCCGATGCGGCCGTGCTGTCAACTTTTCGACTGTCCCAGCCCCGCCGCGCCGCCTGCGACCCCCGAACGAAGCACTGCACGGGAGTAGACATCCATCCCGAGTATCTCCGCATGGCCCGACGGCGATTCCCGAATTCGGGCTATGCCCTGGACCTGGTTTTTGCGGATGTGACGCAGATCGAGCTGCCGCTCTCCCGGTATCGGCTGGTCCACGCCGCGCTCCTCCTGGAGTACGTGGAGCCGCGGAATCTCTTGGGTCGGGTTTCGAGGTGGCTTGTGCCCGGTGGACGGTGCACCATCGTCCTCCAGCTTCCTTCCGAGGGAAGGGCCATCATCACGCTTTCTCCGTATCGGAGCCTGGGGAGTTTAGCCGGGATCATGCGACTTCGGGATCCTCAGGAGGTAAGACGGATCGCGGGGGACTTCGGCCTCGAGGAAGTCCGTAGCTGGGAAATTCCGCTGCCGGGGGCCAAACGTCTCCAGGTCATGCTTCTGGCGCGGCTCGCGGGTTAATTGACCGGGGACTGGCGGCTAAGTCCTCTTTCCGATGCCGCTCGTGAGAACTGAAGAGTCGCTGGGGCTCGGTTCTCCCGGGGAGCCCGCGGCCGGGCTCAAGGGGGCCGACGGGGGAAGAACTTCCGGGGAACCTGGACTCCAAGGCGAAGCGCCGAGGTTCGTGCAGGACTGCACCCGGCGGAGGAGGCATTGCGGGAGCGCTCGGAGGGCGAAATCCCTAGCGCGGTTCCAGCAGCCACCGGATGGCTTCGTCCCGGTCGGTGAAGACGTCGACGTTCAGGCCGCGATTTCGTGCCACGAGAGCTCCGAACTTCTCACCCATCTGCTCGGGAGTCGCATAACCCGCCAGTTTGTGCAGGTTCCTGGCGGCATCGGCCCCATGGACGCTGATCTGGTAGCGATCGAGAGTCGTGGGAATGCCCGTGAGGGGAGTGTAATCCAGGAGTAACAGGGTGAGGTTTCGATCTTTGCAAGCTTGAACGGCCTGCTCGACCTGCTTTCCGAATCGCTCCACGCTGAAGGGCCCCAGGAAACGAACTTCCAGGAAGCCGTCTTGCTGCAGGATTTCGATCTCCGGAGGGTCAGGATCCACGGTGCAAATATACCAAAACTCCGCTCTCACGATTCGGCCGGAAGCAGGGATTGAACTAATTGGACCTGGTCATCGGCGCTTCTAGAGCCGGTCGCGAAGGATGCGATCGCAGGGGCCGCTGGTTTGGGCTCGCCCTAATCGATGACTTACGGGGCCCAGATGAATCCCGTCGCTGCCGTTGGTGATCGGATCGGCCGAGCTGGCGACCTGTCGATCCCCGCGCCGCATTCTGAACCGGGACGAGCGGTCACCTCGGTTTCGGGAAGCACAGGACTGCCCGCTAGCCGCAGCGGATGTGGGCCCTCATGCGGTGCGTCTGGCCGCCGTCGAGCCGGACGGCGCCGTCGGCGACGTTGGCCGTCTCCACGCAGAGCATTTGGGGCCACTCCTCGTCCCCGAAGTCGGGCATCGCTCGGGCTTTATTGATCCAGGGATTCCAGACGACGGTCGAGCCGGAACTCTCCTTTTCCACGCTCAAGGTTCGCTCGAGGACCGGATCGCGGATCACGCAGGTGCTGTGCGTGTGGAGGTAAACCCGGTCGGTTTCGCCGCCGATCCGAAGGAGTTCCGGAGGCTGGATCTTCCGCTTCTGGGAATCGACTTTATCGAGGTACTCCGCGTTCTGGAGACCGTCAATGCTGATCTGCCGGACATCGCCGACCAGGAGATAGGTATGGAAGGCCTCCTCGAAGCTGAAGGGGGAGCCCCCGGCACGGACCTCCATCTCGATGCCGAGCGACTTGCCGACGGTGAATACCAGCCGAAGGTCGAAGGAGTTCGGCCAGAGCTTCATCGAGGCCTCGTCGGCGGCCAGAGTGAAGGCGACGCGGACCGCCCCGTCGGCC
>DATGFI010000688.1:0-4475 GCA_035309205.1 Planctomycetota bacterium
CGGAGAGTTGACCCTTTCGAACCGCCAGGAGTGGACGCTCGGGTACTTCCATCCCATGTACAAGGAGCTGCTACTCTTTGAGGACGCGGACCTGGAGGCGACGCTTCAGACGCTCTACCACGAGGCCTTCCACCAGTTCATGGCCCTGATGGTTCCCCGCGCTCCCTTCTGGTACAACGAGGGCATTGCGGAGTTCATGGGGGGGATCAAGGTCGAGGTCAACAAGGCGCAGTCCAAGATCGTCGAGCGGGCGCGGATCCTCGACGGCCGCCTCAAGGGCATCAAGATGTCGCTCAACTTCGCCTTGAAGTTCGAGGACATCATGATGCAGACGCCGGCCCAATTCTACTCTGGCCCGGTGGGGTTCAAGTACGCGCAGGCCTGGTCGATGGTTCACTTCCTCTATGAGGCGTCAGGCGGCAAGCACCGAAATCGAATCGAGACGTACTTCAAGAAGCTGAAGGACGGCGGAACGCCGCGGGAGGCTTTCGAATCGGCTTTCGGCGACGGCACGATCGAGGCGCTCCAGAAGGAGTGGCTCGAGTACGTGAAAAAGCTGGAACCAATCAAGAAGTGACCGGCGCCGGGAGCGCAGGAGTTCGGTCCGTTCGCACATTGGGTGGACTTACTTTCGAGACGCGCGGAAGGCTTCGGAAGACTGAATGCTCCCTACCGAGGTTCGGGATCTGACGTGGCGAACAGCGGTGCCTTGCCCCAGTTCAGGTGAGCTTGCACTTCAGATCTGCCGGGCTCTCCGCGAGTTCCAGGATCAGGGTCTCGTCCTTCCGGCCGTTATTCTTGGCGATCAAGATGAGACTGAGGCTGTCGGAAGGCTCAACCTCGAGCCGCGGGAATTCGAACGCGACAACGACTTCCCGCTCAGGGTGCGGAGCGGCACGTCAGGAACAGCGGCTCCAAAGGATCCCGCCCCAAGAGGAAGGTGCAGACAAGGAAACCAGCTCCAAGAATCGAGTTCTGGTGCATCCTGTTTCGATCCTTCATGAGTTCACGAAAGACGAGTCGAGGAATCCGAGACGTCAAGCAAGGCCCGCAAGAGAGCGGTCTTTCTTTCCCGGATACGGAATTCTTCGAGAGAGAGCCCAACGAGGGACTCTTCAATTACGCGCCCGGCCCATTCGCGGTCCGCCAGGAGCACCTGACCCGGCTCCAGACAGACTCCCCCCGCCTCCAGTGTTTCGCGAAGCAGACGGACGTTTGCGGGAAGCTTTCGGCCCCGATACCAGAGCTCAAGACCCTCCAGGTCCGTGTACCTCACCGTGAAGTCCGCTCTTGAGAGATCCCAAAGGCCTCCTCGCTCAGCAATGGACGCCAACGTTCTACGTAGGCTCCGCACGACGGCGCGTATTTCCTCGGTTCGACCGCCTTCGGCTTCCTTCATACGGAGTGCGCGGGTCGCCAGGGCGAGTTGCTCGACCAGCAACGCTTCGGAGGCACGCGAACCGCCCCAGTCCTCCTTCCGGTCGTGAAGCGGACTTTCCGTCATTGCGAACAGCATCAGAATCTCTCCCCTTTCTGCCATTTTCCCGAGCGCGGGATGGATTCTTTCGGCACTGCGACAAAGAGAGTGCCCGGCCCCCGGCGGACGGCCAGGAGGGCGTTCCCGGGCCCGTCCTGGACTTCCCTCCGGAGATCGGCGGTCGATTCCACAGCCTTCCGATTGACTTCCAGGATCAGGTCGCCCTCCTGAAGCCCGGCAAAAGAGGCAGGAGGCCCCACCGAGGTCACAAAAAGTCCCCGAAGATTCGAGGGCAGTTCGGCCCCGCGAAGGAGGAACGGCGTCGCCGGAGTGACGCGGACGCCCGCCAGACCGCTTGGGGCCCCTCCAGTGGCCCGAGACTCCGGCTCCCCCTCCTCCACGGCCTCCTCAGCCTCGTCGGCCTTCTTTTCTTCGGGCTCCGCACGGAGTTTGACCGACATCTCCTTTGTACCGCCGTTCCGCCAAACCGTGAGACGGACTTCCTTCCCCGCGCCGCGAAGGGCGACGCGGTTCCGCAGTTCGCTCGAGGACCGGACGGCCTCTCCATCGATCTGAGTGACAACGTCACCCCGGCGGAGTCCGGCCTTCTCCGCGGGGCTTTTCTCGGCCACGTCTCCCACGAGTACCCCTTCCTTCGGCGCTCCGTTCATCGCTGCGACAAGCGCTGGAGTGAGATCCTGAATCATCACACCCATTTGGCCGCGGCGGACCCTCCCTTCCTTGATCAGAAGATCCATCACCTGGCGGGCCATATTGCTCGGGATCGCGAAACCGATCCCCTGGAAGCCCCCGGTACGGGAGGCAATCGCGGTGTTGATCCCGATTAGTTCGCCGCGGAGACTGACGAGCGCTCCCCCGGAATTCCCCGGATTAATGGCCGCGTCGGTCTGGAGGAAATCCTCGTAGTCCGTGACCCCCACGTTTGCCCGGCCTTTTGCGCTGATGATGCCGCGCGAAACCGTCTGCCCCACTCCAAGGGGGTTCCCGACGGCAATCACGGTTTCCCCGATCCGCATCTTGGAGGAATCGCCGAAGGGCATCACGGGCAGATCCTTCGCGTCGATCCGAAGAACGGCGATATCCGTCTTCCGGTCGGTGCCGATCACCTTGGCGATGAATTCCCGCCGGTCGTTAAGGACGACCCGGACGTCCTTCGCATGATCCACCACGTGGTTGTTGGTCAGGATGACCCCGTCCGATAGCACGATCACTCCCGAGCCCAAAGATTGCTCGGCGCGGGGAGCCGGTCCCCAGGGGATAAAACCAGGCGGAACAGCGACGGCCACCGGTCGAGTGGAATAAATACTGACCACGGCAGGAGAGACATGGTCGACCACGTCGGGGATCGAAGCGTCAGTCGTATGATCCTGCAGCGCGGGCGCAGTCTGTGGAGGAATCGCGAGGATGGGGGAACCGCATGCGAGGAAAGAGAGAAGGACCGCGAGACCCAGCGCCGTCGCTCCAAGGCTTGTTCCTCTTATCGTGTGAACGCGTGTCATAGACGCCTCCACTTTCCACCAACAAACGGCTACTCCTAACTTCGCGAAGTGCAAATTGCGTGCCAGCAGCGCTCAGGTTTCGCTTTGCAGGTTTTTCATTCCCAGAGATTTGCAGAGGCCGAGCGAACACTCAGAAACGTCCTGCCAAGGTGACAGCTCTGCCTTCAGGGGGCCCGGATTGAAGCACGTCCCCGAACGTACACCCGTCCGGAAGACATAAAAAACTCCTCGATCGTATTGGCGAGGTACGCGGCGTCTCCCCGCTCTGCCTGCACATTTCTGGTCCCCCTGAGAATCTCGAAGACGTAACTCGCTTCGATGAAGCTAAGCGTCATGGCCTGCCCTAAAGGGAGTCTGTGGCAGAGCAGTTCCATCACCCGGGGATTCCAAGCATACAGTTCGTACTTGAGGGCGCCTGAGGAAGGTTCCCTCTGGCAGTAGAAATAAACGTTGTCGAAGTCGACCGGGGATCCGCCGATGAAAACCTGAATCATCGTGCATCCTCCCCCGCCGCCGGAGAGGAGAACGAACGGGTTCTCCTCTCCGGTTGATGGCGGAACACCGCTTAGGATTTGGGAGCTTCGCTGAACGTGATGGACGCCCCTTTCCCTTTCAGTTCCATCACTTGAGACGTCTTGGCGGACGGGCTGAGCGGATTCCCCGACAGGTCAATTCTCCAGTAGGGCGCGAACCGTTTGTCCTTCTCGGAGTCTTTCTTTGCCATTTCGACCAGGACGCCAAGATCGCTCACCTGGTTGTTCTCCAGGAACAGGAAGCGAAGCTCGGTCAGGTCGGCCAGCGGCGACAGGTCTGAGATCCGATTGCCGGTGAGCGAAAGGGTTGAGAGATGCTTCAGCTCCTTGATGGGTGCCACGCCGGTCAAGCAGTTGCCGCCCAAGTAGAGCGACCAGAGCCGGACAAGGCCCGAAAGGGCGCTTGAATCCGTGATCCTATTGTTCGAAAGGCAGAGCGTATTGAGCCGCGTCAGACCCTTCATCGGTGCAAGATCGACGATTTGATTGTCGGAAAGATCCAGATACTGAAGGCCAGCGAGCCCCGCCAGCGGCCCCAGATCCCGGATCCGGTTCTTTGCCAGGAAGAGTGCCTGAAGATTCTTCAGCCCGGAAAGAGGTCCTAGGTTCTCGATCTCGTTCCCCGAAAGATCGACACTTGCCAGCGCAGCGCACTTCTCGAGTCCCCGCAGATCACGGATCTTCTTTCCTTTGGCCGAGACTTCTGAAACGTTCTTCACGTCATCGGCAACCAGGGGCTGATCGGTGCCGCGTTTCGCGTAGATCTGCTCCCGGACGGCCGCTTCGAGATTCCTGTCGGGAAAGAGGGGGTCCGTCTGGGCGGCGAGGGCAACGACCATCGATACGGCCTGAGCGAGCATCATGAGAACCTCCTTCGTCTTGCCTCAAGGCTAGAGGCTGGGGAACGGCCGCCGGGACGACCGACGGGCCGCCAGAATCCCTCGA
>DATGFI010000689.1:0-3542 GCA_035309205.1 Planctomycetota bacterium
GGCCAGTGGTCCTACGGTTCGCCCACGATCGCTCCGAAGGATCTCCCCACCGGCGTTTCCTCCGACGACAAGCCCGAGAAGCCCAAGCCGGTATCGGGCACGCGCGACTTCGGGGCTACGGAGAAGGTGAAGCCCAAGGTCGTCCGGAAGATCCCGATCAAAAAGCAGCGCGAGGGCGGAGCCTCGGGGGACAACTCGAATACCCAATACGCCTCGCTGGGTCTGCGCGCCTGTTTCGACGCCGGC
Organism: Planctomycetota bacterium; assembly: GCA_035309205.1. GTDB lineage: Bacteria > Planctomycetota > MHYJ01 > MHYJ01 > JACPRB01 > JACQFK01. The sequence goes on from DATGFI010000689.1 coordinate 247, forward strand.
ATCATCCTCCCCGAAGAGTCCATCCAGCTGGCCGTGCGATGGCTGATCGAGAGCATGCATGCGGCGGAAGGCGACGACAAGGCCGGGAAGGGCGCGGTGGTCTCGGGCGGCGATACCCCCGGCAAACCCCAGGGCTGGGCCTATAAGGGGGCCGACGAGGGCAAAGCCTACGGCTCCATGACGGCCGGGGGCGTCGGCGCGCTGACCATCTACGACTACATGCTGAAGAAGGACTGGAAGAAGGACCAGAACGTGAAGAACGGCCTGGCCTGGCTGGCCAAGAACTTCTCAGCGACGTCCAATCCCGGCCGCGGCAACGCGTGGGAGCTGTACTACCTGTACGGCATCGAGCGGGCCGGCGTCCTTTATGGGACCGACAAGATCGGGGACCATGACTGGTACTTCGAGGGGGCGAAACACCTGCTCAGCACTCAGGGCGACGACGGCTCCTGGAAGGTGAGCGGCGGGGAGCATCCCACCTGGGACACCTGCTTCGCCATCCTTTTCCTCAAGAAAGCAACCAAGCCCCTCGTGGCGTCGACGGACGCGAAGCGGTAAGCGGGGCGGGTTCGGTTGAGCGTGTCGGGATTCTCCGTGCCCCGACCTGCCTGAGGCCCTATAATCCCGCCTCGGGTGCACCCCTACATCCGCGCGCGGCTCAGTCTCCAGATGTTCCTCTGCGGCGCCATCAACGGCGCTTGGCAGCCCGTCCTGCCGCCGTACCTCAAGCAGCTTGGTTTGGGCGAGTTCGAGATCGCCGTCTGCCTGGCGACGGTGCCGGTAGCGACGATCATTACCCCGCTGCTCGCCGGGCAGGCCGCCGATCGCTGGTTCGCTTCGGAGCGCCTCGTCTCCGTCCTGAGTCTCTTTTGCGGGGTCCTGATGCTGGCGGCCCGTCCGATCGCCTCCTTCGCCCCCTTCGTCGGGGTCTTCTTCGCCTCCATGCTGGCCGCCGCCCCGCTGCTTCCGATGTCGACGGCGCTGGCGCTGCAGAATCTGCCCGACGGCGCCCGCCACTTTCCCCTGGTCCGCGCCTCTGCGACGCTGGGCCATGTATCGGGAGCCAACCTGCTCTCGCTGTGGATGTGGCTCGCCCGCGGTTCGTTCCGGGACTGTCTCCTGATCGCCGGCCTCCTGGCCTTCCTCAACGCGATCTATTCGCTGACCCTGCCCCATACGCCGCCCCGCCGCGACCCGGGGGGCCGAAGCGCGATTGGCCGGGCTGCCGGAATCCTCCGGGATCCCGGGACCGCGCTCTTTTTCGTCCTCCTCTTCGTCGTGCAGCTGTTTGGGACGTCCTATTATGCGCGCGGCCCGCTTTTCCTCCTGGAGGAAGGGGTGTCCAAGGGAAGCCTTTCCTCGCTGATGAGCATCGGTCAGATCACGGAAATCTTCGTCGTCCTGCTCCTGCCCTTCATTTTCGCGCGCTGGGGCCCCAAGGGGACGATCGCGGTCGGCATCTCCGCCTGGGCAGCGCGGTTTTTTTTCTGGTCGCTGGGCGCCTCGTTCGGAACCCTGGTCGCGGCGGTCGCCCTGCACGGCGTTTGCTTCGCGTGCGCCCGGATCGCGGCGACCATCTACGTCGACCGCATCAGTCCCCGGGATGCAAGGTCGAGCGCCCAAAGCCTGCTCAGCCTGGGGGTAGACGGCTCCGGGAATTTCCTGGGCAACTTCCTGATCGGCGCCTTGGCGGCCCACTATACTGCGGGCGGCGCGGTCCAGTGGCGTTCCGTCTGGCTGGTGCCCGCCGTCGGCTGCACGGCGGTCCTGGCGGTCTTCGTGGTCTTTTTCCGGGCCCGCCAGGGTCCGGTGGAGAGATCCGCATCCTTCCCGGAATGAAAAGAATCGGTTCCTGCCGATTTCCGTGAACCTTCCCTCCAGGGCCCTGTTTAAGCGGGCGAAGGAGACTTCGACGACGATGACGACCCTGGCTCCCCGCAGAAGCGCGAGACGACCGGGTTTCGGGTCCAGCCTGGAGCCAAGGTCGTTTTGTTCGCTGGTCGCGGTCTCGATCCCCGGATCCAAGAAGGGGTCCTGGGGTCTACGGACGGCCGAACGCAGGATCGGGCGCGGGGTGTCGCCATGAATTGAGCCGGAAGATGGGATTCGTCAAACCCCGCGCCCGAAAAGCGCGGGGTTTTTTTGTTTTTTCGGCGCGCGGCCATCGGGCTCGCCCGGGAGCGCGTCGAACAGTTTTCTGACAATCGGGCCGGAAATGAAGCGCGCGGAGGGAGCGCGGGCGGAAGGAATCTGTCCCGCCTCCCTCCGCGCTCGCGGGCGATCAGGCCTCGCATCCCCGGCTCAAGAGCCGAGCGCGGGTTCTCCAAGCCGGCATCGCGGCCGCGATTCCCGCAGGGCGATCCCCCGAAGGCGTTTTCTAGGGACTCGCGAGAAGAGGCCTGGCCCCGGTGACCGGTGAAGTTGCCTGATCCTTCGAGCGTGCTGCGACGGTTGGGCGTCCCGCAGAACCCCGTCGTGGATCGCCGAGGGAGCCTGGGCGGCTCCCGCCAGGTGCTCCGGAACGAGGAATCTCCGATCTCGCTGGGAAGGTTCGGGCATTCGGCAGGCCCACCCCGCTCGAAACGGGACAGGCGTCGAAAGGCGTCTTGGGAGTTCGACTCTCCCACCTTCCTCCACGGAGAGGTGCGGCGAACGGTAAGCCGCCGCGGTGCTAACGCGGTGCCCTCCGGGGCATGCAGGTTCGACTCCTGTCCTCTCCTCCATCCCTATCGCGCGGTCCCGCGAAGCCAGGCCTTGCGCCGGGACTCGGGAAAACGCTCGATGGCGTAGCGCAGCATGGTCCGCGGCATTTTCCGATGATGCCTCCGGAGGAAGGCTTCCAGCACGGCCGGGTCGCGCTTCCCGACTTCGCGGAGCATCCAGCCGGTCGCCTTGTGCAGCAGGTCCTCAGGGTCCTGGAGCAGGGCCGCCGCGACCGCCAGGGTGTCGCCGAATCGGCCCGCGCGGATCGAATGAAGGGTCGAGACGATCGCGATCCGCCGCGTCCATAGATGCGGCGATCGCGCCCAGCGCAGCAACTGGGCGCGCCCGACGCCGTGGGGACCGACCACGTGCTCGGCGGAGGCGTCGACGAGGTCCCAGTTGTTGATGCGTTCGAAGTTCCGCACATACAGGGCGAAGGCTCGGTCTCGGGCCTCCGGCGTACCTCGCCGGTACCGTTCGACCAGGAGCAGCAGGGCCAGCAGGCGCTCCTCGTGGATCGGGGACTGAAGGAGGCCCTCGATCGCGGCGTCGTCCGCGGGATGAAAGCGGCGGATCAGCGAGCGCGTCTGAGG
>DATGFI010000690.1:0-7305 GCA_035309205.1 Planctomycetota bacterium
AGATGTTGCGGAACCGCACCGGGTTTCCGTGGTCCTGGAAGTGCAGGCCGCCCTTCTTCGCGTCGAACTTCATCTCCGCCTGGTCGTGGATCTTGATCCCGTTGTGGAGTACCGTGATCTTCGGCTTGCCCGTCGGCTTGCCGTCCTTCTTCTCGACGCGGTACTCGATGTCGTAGGTCTGCCATTCCAGCGGCGGCAGCGACGCGAGCGTGAAGACGTCGAACACGTCGGGATCCTTGTAGTTGTAGAGGCCGCCGCATCCGCCGCCCTTGTAGGTGTCCATGCCGAACGAGTCGAGGACCTGGACCTCGTCGCCGTTGGCCTGGTAGCAGCCGCTGTTCCCTCGGCCCTGGCCCCGCGCGCCGGGCATCAGGGGACAGAGGAACTCGACGTGCAGGTCATAGCTGCCGTCGAACTGGCGCTTCGAGTTCATGCCCCCCTTGGGAACCTGGATCGAGCCGTCGTCCGCGGGCTTCCAGTCCTCATCGCCCTTCTTCGTCACCTCGTCGAAGTTCTTCCCGTCCAAGAGCACGATCGCCCCGGCGGGCGGGGCCTTCCCCAGGGACGGGGGCTTCCGCTGGACGCGCCGGATCTCGAAGGCGGCGCCGCCCGCCGTCCCCTTGACCGCGCCGGACGCATACGTCGCGGTCCACTCGACGTCACCGCCCTTGTTCCTGAAGGTGATCGTCTCCCCGTCCGTCTTGCCGTCGAGCTCGGCCTTCGCCACCTTGCCGTCGCCCAGGGCCTGGCGAACGTAGACCTTGTACGTCTCCTTCCCCATCGCGACGACGCGAGCCTCGAGCTTGGCGTCCTTGAGGCTCCCTTCGTAGAGCCCCTGCACCTCCGCTTCGGGCGGGGCGCCCAGGGCGGCGAGGAGGGCCAAGGTGCAGAGAGTCGTCATGGAGGTGTCTCCTAACAGTAACGGATCCGGAGCTCTATAGCGCTCCGGCGCCCGGAAGTGGCAGCCCGGAATGCAGATCACCCCACCCGGAATGGATCTCCGGTCGTATTGAACATAGAATGCACGAGCCCCGGTGTCGGGGCCATGGGGAGCTAGGAACCTAGGAGGCGCGGATGATCAAAGTTGGAGTGGCGATGGCCGCCCTGGCGGCCGCAGGGCTCTGCCTGACCGGCATGGCGGACCCGGTGGTGAAAATCGAAGTGAAGAACATGCACCTTTGCTGCGGCGGCTGCGAGGGCGCTGCGACGAAGGCGGTGGAGGACGGCGGCGGCAAGGAAGCCAAAGCCGACAAGGGGACGAAGACCCTGACCTTCACGGCGGCCAACGAGAAGATCGCGCAGGCGGCTCTGGACAAGCTTGCCGCGGCCGGCTTCTGGGGCGAGGTCGACCCCAAACCCTACACGATGAAGGACGACAGCGGCACGGTCCTGCCCCCGAAGGCCAGGCCCGCCAAACTGTCGAGCGGCACCTTCAAGGGCGCGCACAACTGCTGCGAGTCCTGCAACAAGGCGCTGAAGGAGGCCATCAAGACCGTCGAAGGCGTCGAGTCCGAGGACGCCAAGGCCAAGGAAGGCTCCTTCACGGTGAAAGGCGCCTTCGATCCCGCGGCGCTCGTGAAGGCGGTCAACGCGGCAGGCTATCACGTCAAGCTGGACAAGGCGGACGTGATCAAGCCCACGAAGTAGTCCAGCCCGGATTCCCGAAAGACCCCGCGCCAGGAGGCGCGGGGTCTTTTTTTTCCTGCGAGCCCCGGGGTCCGCGACCGGAATCCGCGGAGGGAGCGGGAACGGCTCAGGAGATCCCGACCGACTTGAGCGAGGCCAGGCAGATCGCCAGCGGGGCCGTGTCGGCGCGCTCCTCGATGAAGCCGCCGTCCCGGTTGATCTTGCAGATCCACGGCTGGACGCCCTGCGGGCCCAGGCCCGAGATCACCGCGACGAACTGGGAGCGCCCGCGAAGCTCGTCGGCGACCTTCCAGGCCTCCTGGATCATCATGCTGAAGCGGGGGACCAGCATGGGAATCGTCGAGGTGGGCGTCGGCAGGCCCACGAAATCGTCCATCACGTGATGACCCAGAGCGTTGGCGATCGACTGCTTGCGCACCGCCGTCCACCCCATCACCTTCTCGGCGACCAGGGCGTCGAGCTCGCGTCCGGCCGTCCGGCCGTTCTCGCTCATTCGCTTTTCACCGGTCCCGCCGCGAACAGCGAGGGGAAATTCTTCTTCAGAAGCTCGATCATGGACGCCGCCTCCGCCGAGCGCTCCCGGGGCACCTGCACGACCCCGTCCTGCGGCTTGGCCGCCGCCAAGCCCAGCCGACGAGCATCGCGGGAAGGAATGCTCGCGTCGGTCAGGACCCGGATGATGACCTGCCCGCGCCGCCTCGGGCCCCGGTATACCTCGACCCATTCGTCGGCCGCGGGCGGCGTTGCGCCCCCGGGCCCCTCGGGGCTCACTTCGAGGCCTCGCCGATCGAGAAGAGGCTCCGGGCGGTCCGGAGATAGATCCGGCCCTGCGAGAGGGCGGGCGACGCATAGCATTCTTCGCCCAGATCGTTCTTCGCCACGACCTCGAAGGACGGGCCGGCCTTAAGCACGGTGGTCACGCCCTTGTCGTCGGGGAAATAGAGATATCCGGCCGCCGCCACCGGCGAGGCGCTGCAGTGCTTGCTCAGCTTTTCCTTCCACATCCGCTTGCCCGTCTTCGCTTCGAAGCAGGTCGCCGTGCCGACATCCGACACGATGAAGAAATAGGAGCCCCAGGCGACCGGCGACGGCACGTAGGAGCAGATCTCCTGGCCCTTGTCGCGCCACAGGATGCCGGTCTGGGTGATGTTCCCTTCCCCGTCCGGCTTGATCCCCAGCACGTGGTACTGCGGAAACCCGCCGGTGATGAAGAAGACCCCGTCCGCGTAGACCATGCTCGCGACGAACTGCTCGGTCGGCCCGTCGATGATCCAGATCTGCTTTCCTGTATCGGGATCATAGGACGCAACGCACTTGCTCCCGCTCAGGACGAGCTGCGTCTTGCCGCCGGCCTCGAAGATGACCGGGGGGACATAGGAACGCGTGCGGTTCGGACGATCCGTGCGCCACCGCTCGGTTCCCGTCGCCTGGTCGAGCGCAACGATGTAGGCGACGGCGTCCTGGTCGCCATTGAAGATGACCATGTCCTTGTAAAGGACCGGCGAGCTGCAGAATCCGTGCACCGAGTGGAACTCGCCGGGAGACTTCTTCCAGACCAGGGTGCCCTCCAGGTCGTAGCAGAAGATCTGGAAGCGCGGTTCCTCGAGGAAGGCGACCCAGATCCGCCTTCCGTCGGTGACAGGAGTCGAACTTGCGAAACTGTTGAGGCCGTGTTTGTGCTCGAGGGGGACGGTGACGGTGACCCGGTCCCACAGGAGTCTCCCGTCCCGGCGGTCGTAGCAGAGGAGCTTCCGCTCGCCGCTGTCCTCCATGCAGGTGGTCAGAAAGAGGCGGTCGCCCCAGACCACGGGCGACGAATGTCCCTTGCCGGGCACGGCGACCTTCCAGAGGACGTTCTCGGTTGCGCTCCAGCGCAGCGGGAATCCGGATTCGAGCGAGGTCCCGTCGTGGCGAGGTCCCCGCCAGCCGGACCATTCCTCGTTGCCGGCCTGGGCGAAGGAGGCGGAGGCCGCCAGGAGGAGCAGGGTGCGGAGCAGGCTCGTTCCCACGCAGGTATTACACCGGCTGGAGGCCAGGAGAGTCAACAGACCTGCGGAGTCGTAAAGGTGAGGGACGCCCGCCCCAGACCCGGTCCCGGGCGCCGCGAGAGAGGGTGCGCTCCACCGGACCGTGAGGGGGGAGATCCGGAACGCCGGGGAGCGATCTCTCGACGAAGCGGAGCTCAAGGTGGCCTATCTCGAAGCCGACGGAAAGACTCCGCACTGGACCGACGAGACCACGTGCAAGCCGGGGCGTGCATGTTTCAGCAAGACGTGGCCGGTCCTGGTCAACAGCGCGCTGGGCGGGGAGACGGTGATGCCGCTCAAGCCGAAGGGGATCCGGGCCTTCTCGGTGGACCTGCCCCAGAGCTGCAACATCGAGAACAGCGACAAGGTGAAGCTCGCCTTCCTGGGGCAGATCACGGCGCTGCGGTTTTCGAAGTAGGTTTCTACTTCGAGGGCTGGACCGCGCTCACCTTCGCCCCGACCTTGGTCGGCTCCACGTCCAGGTCGAAGGGCTGGGGCACGTCCAGCTGGAAGTCCCGGCTCTCTCCCGGCTTGAGGGGCCGGGCGTGGTCCCCGCCGGGCTGGTCGGAGTTCACGAGCACGGGCCACACCTTGCTGAACGACGGCCGGGCCTTGTTGTCCTCGAAGATCGGCTTGGCGTCGTCGTCCATGAAGAAGACCGTCAACTCGACCTCCTCCAGGGACCGGTCTCCGGTGTTCTTGAGCGTTCCCGTCACCCGGGCGTTCCCCTTGGATCCGTCGGCGGCCTTGAGCCCGGTCACGAGGACCTTCGCAGCCGCCGCGTCCTGGTCCTTCTTCGGCGTGTCGGCGAAGCAGACCAGGCGGAATCCCACGAAGGTCCCGTCGGTCAGCCACCACATGCTGCGCGGGCGATTGGGATCGCGCTCGTACCAGTCCGGAAGGATCTGCTGCCGCGCGGCAAAGCGAAGCTCGGCGGCGGAAGTCTGCCAGCCGCCGCCCCGCAGGACCGGCGCATAGTCGGGTCCGTCGTGGAACTCGAGGGCGTACTCCCAGACGTTCCCCATCAGGTCGCAGAGGCCGAAGGCGTTGGGCTTTTTGGTCCCCGTCAGCTGGGTCTTCTGCTGGGCATTGGCCTGGTACCAGGCGACCTCGTCAGGGTTCGAGGGTCCGGCTCCCGTCGCCCCCGCCCTCGCCGCGTACTCGAATTCCGCTTCTGTGGGAAGACGGAAGCGGCGTCCCGTGAGGATCGAGGCCCACTCGCAGTAGCCCATCGCGCCGTGCTAGCGCATGCTCACGGCCGGATGCGCGCCAACGCCCATCTTGCCGTGGGGCGGTTCGTAGGGAGGAGAGGGGCGCGTGACGCCGTCGACCTTGGCCGCCTTGCGGTTCTCGAAGTACTTCACGAAGGCTTCCCAGGTAACCTCCGTGCGGCTCATCCAGAAGGGATGCAGGTCCACCTCGTGGACCGCCCGCTCGTCGGGCTTGCGTCCGGGCTCTTCCGCCGGACTGCCGAGCCTCGCCTTCCCCCCGGGGACGTAGACCATCTCGAACTTCAGGTCCGTCCCCGGAATGGCGATCGTCTCGGTCCTGGGTTCCTGCGCCAAGAGCGCCAGAAAGAGCGCCAGTGTGTGCATCTCGTCCCCGGTCCTCTAGGGCCGATCTAGTATTCCCGGTCCTTCTTCTGACCCGGCTCGGGGATCGGGTACCTTCCGTTGGCGTCCGCCTTGACGGGCGGGTCGCTCTCGGGACCCGTAAATTCGTTGATGCCGGCTCCTGCTTCCCAGTTCGAGTTGAAAAGGTGGTCGTACGTGATGGTTTCCCCGGTATGCGCCGCCATGCGGCCCATCGAGGTCACGAGGCTCGCCTTCACGCCCCGCGGGACCTCGTTGTAGGGCGTATTGGTGCGGATCGCGTCCATCAGATCCTGCCACTCCGTGCGGTACGGATTGGGCTCATGGGGGGGGAAGGCCCAGATCAGGTCCTTGTCTTCCATCGACTGCGACTTGAACGTGCGCACCTCGCCGGGGGTGTGACCGTGGAGCGAGACGACCGCCGACCCCTTCGTGCCGTGCACCCCGCTGAAGAACTTGCTGGGCGCGCCGATGATGTGGCGGCCGTAATAATGGAACTTCGTGCCGTCCTCGAAGCTGAACTCCACGGCGTAGTTGTCGAAGTTCTGGTCGACGTTGTCGCCGCGGAACTGCCGGCCGCCGACGCCCTCCGCCTTCACCGGCCAGGCGTCCTTCATCCAGCAGCACTCGTCGATCTGATGGATGTAGTAGTCGCTGAACAGGCCTCCGCTGGCCCAGATGAAGCTGTGGAAGCGCTTGATCTGCCAGATGAGCTCGCTCTTCTCCGACGCGGGGCGGGGGGAGGAGAAGGGAGAGCCCGCGGCCGGGTGCATCCGGTACGCCCGCATCGACGTGATGTCGCCGATCTCGCCGTCGCGGATGCGCTTGTAGAGTTCCTGCCGCCCTTTGCAGTGCCGGACCATGAGGCCGACGCCGACCTTGATGCCCTTCGCGTCGGCTTCCTTCGAAAGATCCAGCATCCGGCGGCTGCTGGGGCCGTCGACCGTGAGCGGCTTCTCCATGAAGACGTTCACGCCCTTCTCGATCGCGTACTTGAACATGAGCGGACGGAAGCCGCAGGGCGTCGTCAGGATCACGACGTCCCCCTTTCCGAGGAGGTCGATCGCCTTCTTGTAGGCGTCAAAGCCGATGAAGCGCGCCTCTTCGGGAACCTTGACCTGATCCTTGAACTCGTTGGCCAGGCCCTTGTGGCTGGAGTTGAGGCGGTTCTGGAGGACGTCGGCCATCGCGACCAGCCGCACGTCGCCGCCCTTGGAGGACAGGGCGTCCGCCGCCGCCCCGGTACCGCGGCCGCCGCAGCCGACCAGGGCCACCTGAACGGTATCGCCCCCGGCCGCATGAACGTCCGGAATGTGCGCCGCCGAAAGCGCGGTGGCGGCGGCGGTCGTCCTGAGGAAATCCCGACGCGAAACGAGGGGCTGGCTCATGGAAGGATCCTCTCTATATGGGAGTCCGTATCCCGCTTGAGAACTAAGGCTACGATTTATACGGACTTTCGTCCAGCAAGTGCCATGGAACCGGAAAAGAGGTGAAGATAAGGGGCGGACGGCTGGAGGAGGAGGTAAGACCAGGTCCGGGGTCCCCCCGCCCGCACCCCTCCCCATTTTCTCCTCTCCCTCTCCTTCCCCCCGTCCCTGATTCCGGGATGAAATACTCCCCGGGGTGCCCTACAATGTAGGAGATTGATGACGGACGAAGCCTATTTCGACTATGCGGCGACGGCGCCGCCCTACCCCGAAGCCCTGCGGCGCTTCGATGAAGTGAGTCTCCAGGTTTACGGAAACCCTTCGTCGACTCACGGCCGGGGAAAGAAGGCCCGCGAAACCCTCGACCGGGCGCGCGAGGCCTTCCTCGCCCGACTGGGCTTCCACGATGGCCGTCTCATCCTGACCTCGGGCGCCACCGAGGCCAACAACCTGGTCATCCGCGGCCTCCTGGAGCGGAATCCCTCGGGCCGCCTCCTTCTCGCGGCCGACGCTCATCCGTCGGCCTGGTTCGCCAAGGAGCTTTATGGGAAGCGCGTCGACGTTCTGGAGACGGACGCGCAGGGAAGGATTTCCCTCCAGCGTCTGGCCGAC
>DATGFI010000691.1:0-4216 GCA_035309205.1 Planctomycetota bacterium
GCAAGGGGTCCAGGCGTCGGCTGTGATCCCCGTCCTGGCCTGCGAGGTCCCCAGCGTCCCATCCCTTCCCCCGATCTCCCGTCCTTGGACCCAACCCGAGTACCGGCATCCCCCTACGCCCGCTGCGTACCCGCTGGATAAAGTCCCTCTCTCACTGCCCGGATAGCCCCGACTCCCGACTCCGGCGCTTGCGCCATTCCGGGCATTTCATCTCATGCGAAAGAGAGAGAAGGCATGCTCAGACCCTGCAGTCTTGTCCTGTTCCTCCTGGGAATTCTTCCCTCGGCCGCCTGGGGGGACCACGGCAAAGGGGCGGTCGGGGGGAAGACCATTTCTCCCCGGACGCTCCATGAGGAGGATGCATCGCTCGATCTGGGGTTTCGCTATCAGAAATCGGAGACGTTCGACGACAGCCGGCTGCTCAGCGGGGCAGCGGAAGGCCACGACATCCACAGCGTCGACTGGCTGGCGGAATTTTCCGCGGCTTTCGGCTACGGGGTTACCGACCACCTCACGATTTCGGCCTCCGTTCCCTTCGAGGTCATCCATGGATTCCGCTTCGTCGATACCGACCCCAATACCGGAAACCCCTTCGTCAACGGGGCCAACTCGATCGTCGGCGTCGGCGACGCGACGCTCCTGGGAAAGTATTCGCTCCTGGCCGATCCGATCGAGCTCGCGGTCGTCGGAGGAATCAAGATCCCCACGGGAAGCACCGACCAGCGAACCAATACGGGGGATCTCATCGAAGCAGACCATCAGCCCGGGAGCGGCTCCTGGGACCCGCTCGTCGGGATTGCCGCCGGAAGGCAGTTCGAACAGTTCTGGCTGGGGACAAGCGTCCTTTACCGGATCACCACCGAGGGGCGCCGCCAGTTCACGCCCGGCCAGTCCGTCCTCTTCGCCATGAAGGCCGAATACCAGATTCTGGGGCTGGGCAAGTTCCCGAGGCTCTACGGCTCGCTCGAACTTTCGGAGCAATTCACCGCCAAGGATGAACAGTTCGGAATGAAGAACCAGGATACGGGCGGCTCGCTCGTGGGACTGGGGTTCGGCTTGCGCCTGCGCGCCGACGAGCACCTGACCCTGGGCGGGATGTTCACCGTCCCCGTGTACCAGGCCCTCAACGGTCTCCAGCACCGGGAGCGGTATGATCTTCTCCTGGGAACCGCTTATGATTTTTAGGAAGGCCCAATGAGAAAACTGATCTGGATCCTGATCTTCGCCGCGGGTTGCGCAAGCCCCCAACCGCCGGCGGTCAACGTTCACGACGGCCGGGGTTACTGCGCCCTCTGCCATGAGTGGCACGACGAGTCTCAAATGAGGTGGCCGATCGAGTACAAGGGGAGAACGTATCGCTTTTGCGACCCCAACTGCCGGGTCGCCTTTGAGAATAACCCCGAGAAGTTCCTGAAGGACCCCCGGTTCAATCCGGGAGCGGGAAGCGAGGGGCAGGGCGACGGCAAATGAGGAACTGAGGCTCGGTCCGGGGAGCAGGCGCCGGGCCAGGAACGCCGGAGAGTGAGGTGCGACGACCGGCATGCTGCCGGTCGCCGCAGCTCGCCAAGTCAGGGAAAGGGATCCCCTCCGCCGGAAGTAGGATCGGAGGTGACATTGGTGACCACCGGGTTTCTGAAGAAGAACGTGGGCCCAGCGCCGGTGCCGGACGCATAGTTCACGTCGAGTTCCATGGAGACGCTCACATTGCCCAGGGGAACGGACGCGGTAACGGTTCCGTCCACCGCCCAGGTGGCCGAGCCGCCCGTGGCGACCTTGAGCGTCACGGTGTGGTACGAGCCCGGCGACACGGGCACCATCGGGAAGGTCGTGGACCCGATGGAAAGGACCAGGCTGCCCGTCGATGCGTTGTACTCCGCCGCGGCTACGGCCGCCGGGGGCGCGAGGATCCGAACCGATTGCGTGTCCGGCCGGGTGGATGCCGAAGAGGCCTGGATGTCGACCGAGAACGTGCTGCCTTCCGTTGGATAGACCATCCCGGTATTGCTGGTCATCGACCCCGGCCGCGAGAGGTCCGAAACCTGCATCTGAGCGGTCGAGGTGAAGCCCGTCGACACCGTGACCTTGCTGGTGGTCGGAGCGCCCCACGCGTCTTCCGGTCCCTGGCCCAGGAAGAGGGAAAGGAAATTGTCCACGCGACTCAGGTCGTACGTCGAAAGCCGCAACCAGTGGGTCCAGGCCGTGAGGATGAACGGATAGGTCGGGTCGTTCCGAGGGACGCAGATCACCTGCCCAAAGACTCCCGGATGCGCCTGGGCCAGAGCTTTCAGGGCGGCGGTCTGGTCCGCCGTGATGACGGCCGGGTTGTAGTAAATGATCACGCCTCCGTGTTCCATGGAATGGACGAGATACCCGGCGAGGATGGGGTTCGGGTAATACCCTCCCTGCTGGGGAAACGGATAGTGATTCCCGGAGGTCGGAGGATCCGTGTCATACTGGATCACCGTTCCCACGGGCACATGGGTATGGCCTTCGTCCGGGAAGCTCTGAATCCCCGGATCGTTGTAGACCCCCGCAGAGAATGCCCCCGCTCCGCCTCCAGTACTGCTGCCGCCGCCCCCGCACGCGGGAAGGATGAGCACCACCGCCAGAACCATCGTCAATCGCAACATCGGCCACCTTACTCTCGAACTGCTCAAAGATCCCACTACACGGCGGCCTATGTACGACGGCGGAATTTGACGGGTTTCCCAGAAGCGCGGTGCGACACCCCCGCCTTGGCCAGGGGATCCTCCGTCCTTGCGGGCCGCGCAAACTAGCGGCCGAGTGTTTCGAGCACCTGCTTCGCGTAGGCGTTGTCGGGTTCCAGCTCCAGCGCCTTCGCCGCCTCCGCCCGCGCTTCGTCGGTCCGGCCCGCCTGCGCGAGCGCCCCCGCCAGGTGGGCGTGGGCGAAATCGGAATCCGACCGCAGCGCGATCGCCATCTTCCAGCGGTCGACGCTTTCGGGTCCCCGGGGCGCCGCCTGGGCCTGGAGGCAGATCGCGGCGAAGGACCCCGGATGCTCGCCCAGAATCTCCCTCGCGCAGATCTCCGCCTCGGAGTTTCGGCCCGCCGCGCTGGCGACGAGCGCGCGTTCGAAGAGCGCGTCGACATAGTGCTTGGATTCCCGCGGAACGGCCTGAAGGAGACGGGACGCCTCGGCAAGATGACCGGCCTGGCGCTGGAACCGGGCCTCGAGCCGCGCCAGGTAGGCGTAGCGCTCGAAGTGCTGCCGCGTCGGCTCATCGTCCCCGAGGCCGATCGCGCTCCGCGACAGGAATTCGAGGACTTCCATCACCGAGCGGCGCTCCGCCTCGAGGGATACCGCCGCGGCGATCCGGCGCCGGGTCTCCCGGCTCCGTTCGACCGCGGTCGTGTCCAATCCCGGATAGCGTCCGGGGTCGAGCGGCGGGCGCCGCAGGCCCTCGACCCAGGCGATCGTCCGCGGCTGGAGGACCGTGAAGATCGCCCTCGAGGTGCTGTATTCGATCGAGGAGAGGTCGTCGGTCAGCACGGCCGAGGCGGCGACGGCCGCGCGGACCTCGCCGGCGCCGGCGATGTAGTGGCCCAGCAGGCCGGTGGCGCCGGGCACGGAAAGGCCCTCGAAGTGGGCGCGCAGGCGCGGGGTCCCCATCCGGGCGTCGAGCTCCGCATAAGGGATCCGCGGATCCTCGCGGGAGCCCAGGAGCACGTAGTCCTGGCCGGGGAACACCTCCCAGAGACTGCCCTGGGGGAAAACGTCGAAGAAGGTCTTCAGGATCGACTGGAAATCCTCCAGGGGCATGCGATACGCCTGCACCCACTGGCAGAAGATGCCCCGCGGGCCGAGCTGCCCCAGGGCCGTCGCGAAGAATTCCCTCGTAAACAGGTTCGCCATGCCGCTGATCCAGAGGTTCGAGGGCTGCGAGACGATGACGTCGTACGGCTCCTTCGCGAACTGCACGGCGTTGCGGCCGTCGCCGATCACCAGACGCACCCGCGGGTCCCGAAGCACGCCGCCGTTGGCCTGGGTGAAGAAGTCCGCCGCCCGGACGCCGGCGGGCGAGATCTCCACGCAGTCCAGGGTCTCCAGCGGATGGCAGGCGACGGCCCCGAGCGTGACGCCGCTGCCCAGGCCGATGACGAGCGCCCGCTTCGGCGCGGGATGGTGGAGGAGACCCAGGTGTCCGATCATCCGCTGCGTGGGCATGTCGGCCGTGCCCGTCGACGCGTCCGCCTT
>DATGFI010000692.1:0-4694 GCA_035309205.1 Planctomycetota bacterium
CGGCACGACCGATCCGCCCATCAAGCTGATCGAGCTGTCGATCGCCTCGGCCGACTCCGACGGCACGACGTTCTCCGGAACGACCGAAATCATGCCCCTGGGCACGTTCGCGCTTTCCGCATCGAAAGCAGGATACTGGTATCAGGCCCTGATTTCGGACGACTCGTTGAACGGCTCTCCCGAAGCGACGTACAAGCAGGACACCGGCGGCACGCCCATCATGGGCAGCTGCCACAATACGGCGAAGTTCGGATTCCTCGCGTATCCGGATTCGCAGTCGGCGGGCAAGTATGTGTTCGTGGTGAACGAGAACAACACGATCTTCCGCAGCGCGACCTCCGGCACGGTGAAGCCCGGAACGTCGAATCCTCCGGGCCTTGTGAACGCTCCTTATACGGTCTTCCCGAACGACGGGAACCTGAAGTCCTACTGGAGCAAGCTGGACTAGCCCCCCACTGGTTTCCAAGGAGGCTTCCCCTCTCCGTAAGGAGTGGGGAAGCCACTTTCGCTTTCGGGGGGGCCGGGGAAGCCCGAGGGGCTACTTAAGGACCTCCAGCAGGGGCTTGCCATCGGCGTGGTCGAGCTCCAGCCCCAAGATCCGGGCGACCGTCGGGGCGACGTTGATGCTGTCGGTGACAGGCAAACGTGCCCCGGGCCGGATTCCCGCGCCCCAGGCGATGAACATGGCGTAGAGCTTGGGGTCGTCCGGGAGGTAGCCGTGCGATCCCTTGAGCGCCGTTTCGGTGACGATCGCATCTCCGGCCGCGGAGTCGGTGAAACTGTAGCCTTCCTTAGCAGCGAGCACCAGATCCGCCATGCGCGGATCTTGATCGGGGGTTGTCATCCCCAGGCCGGGGAAATCCCTCGGTTGGAGGATGCGCCGGATTCCTTCGACGTCCTTGAAGGCTGCCTCCACCCGTTCAGCATCGCCCTTTCCGTCTACGTAGATGAATGACGCGCCGCCCTGGGACACGGAGGCCGCCTTCAGCCCCGCCTTCTTCAGCCCGACTCCGACCTGGATCTGCTTCGTGAATCCGAAGAAACCATGGTCGGAGACGACGAAGACCGTCGCTCGCTCCTTCAAGCCCGAGGAGGAGATCGCCTCGATGACGTCGCGGACACGGTCGTCGGCTTGGCTCGCCGCCCATGCGGCGTCGGGCGTCCGGGGTCCCTTGGCATGCTCGACATGGTCCACTTCGACCAGATGCAGCAGCACCAGATTCGGGTGGTGCTTCCCGATCACCTGGGCCGCGGCGCGGGTGTACATCCAGTCTCGCTGGACGCCCCCATTGTTCTTGACCCAGGATTCCTGGAGATCGACCGGAATGCCCTCCCGGCGGAGCTCCTCCAACCAGGAAGCGGTGCCGTATCTGTCCCAGAGCTCCTTGGTTCCGCAATCGGGGACGGTCCAGTCGAGCGACCGGGCATTTCGGGTCGCCGGCCAGATGATTCCCGCGGTCTTCAGGCCCGCGGCGTGAGCGACGTCGTAGATCGTCCGGACTTTGACAATCTCCTCCTTGTCGAAGAGCGGATCGGGGAGCAGGGGAACGACCTTCTGCTGGGAGCGATCATAGTAACTGTTGGCGAGAACGCCGTGCTTGGCGGGGCTGACGCCGGTCACGAGCGTTGTGTGGTTCGGCCAGGTGACGGTGGGAAAAGAGCAGCGCATTCCTTCGGCGCTGGCGCCCTCCGCGATCAGGCGCCGCAACGTGGGGATGTGGAGCAGGGGATCGTTCAATACGTCGGCGGGCAAGCCGTCAATGCTGATCAGGACGACCAGCCGATCCTTAGGGTTCAGGGGGGCGTCCGGCGTGCCGGCGCAAGCCGTGAGCAGGAGGAGTGCCGGAAGAGTGAATGTTCTCGCCATGTCATCTTTTACAAGGTTGCGGGCCCCGAAATGAATAAAATGCGGTCGTGGGCGAAGAGCAGCAACTGACCCCGGCCCTCCTGGCCGGTCTATGGAAGGATCTGAAGGAAGAACGGCCTTCCGAGATCGAGGCTCTTGCTGCCTTCCAGAAGTTCATGCTGCTCCACGAAGACATGCATGGACTCTGGGACCGGCTGGTGGACGACCCCTCGACCCCGGTGGAGGTCAACGGGGAAAACGTCCTGCTTCATATCGCGATGGACGCCGCCTGTGAGAAGGCGCTTCAGAGGAACGAGCCCGCAGGAATCCAGGCAGTCTTCGCCGCCCTCGTGCAGGGAGGCTTCGAGACGAGCGATGCCTTTCATGTCGTGCAACAGGCGATGTTGCACGAGTTCCTGACCGCCGCGTCGCAGAACCAGGAAATGTCCCTCGACGGATTTCTGACCCGCGCCCGCGAGTACGGGAAGCAGGCGGTCGAGCAGGGACCTCCGCCGACGGAAGGCCCCTAGCGGCCCTCGTTCCAATAGATCTTCACGTTCTTGGTGCTTCGTCCCACCGCAACGACGTCGATCTTCCCGTCGCCGTTGAGGTCGGCGCAGATCGCGTCTTCGCAGCCGACGCCCTTGTCGTCCAGCACCTTCTTCTCCCACTTCTCCCCTGCGGCGTCGAGCGGGTGGAAGACGAAAATGACGCAATCGTCCTTCTTGCCCTCGGGAACTCCGCGGAAGCCGACGACGGCCGAATCGACCTTCGTCCCCGTCAAGTCCGCGGTCCAAATCGCATGACAGCCTTTCAGATTCTCGACAAGGACCTGCCGGCGCCATGGATCCCCGGCCTTCTCGGGCTCGATGTAGACGGCGGCCGAATGGCCGTGCCAGGGCTCGGCCGTGACGACATAGCGCTTGCCCCCGGGCAGGCGTCCGATTTTGACCTCGCCCGCGCCGTGCTTGATAGGGTCGCCGTCGCCGATCTTCGTGCGGCTCCATTTTCCCTCCGCCCCCCGCTTCAGGACGAAGATTCCCTCGTAGCCGGCGGAGACCAGCTCCTCCTTGCCGTCTCCGTCCCAGTCGATCGGCCAGATATTGTGATTGATGTGGATGTCGTCGGCGATGATCTCCCGAACCCATTTCCCGGTAAAGGGGTCGGCCGGGCGCTTGAGGATGAAGAGCGAGGCGCCAGGGCCGTTCTGATCCTTCGTCCCCTTGCCGTGGAGGGGCGAGCACACGAGCTCCTTGCGGCCCTTGCCTTCGACGTCGATCACCCGCATGCGGTGCATCGTCGCCTCTTCCTCGATCTTGATGGGGATCCAGGGCTTTTCGAGGTCCTCGGGCCGCTTGAGAAGCCAAACGGTACCGGAGATCTTGGTCTTGGGGTTGATCGGCCAGTCGGCGCCGAGGATCAGCTCGACCTTGCCGTCGCCGTCCACATCGAGCGCCTGGATGCAGACGGGGAGGTTGGGCTCCTTCTCGAGAATGACCCGACGCTTCCAGGGGGTCCCGGCGGTCCCGGGGTTCTCGTACCAGACGACCTGGTCGGGGAGCTCGGTGACGACGACGATGTCCGGCTTGCCGTCGCCGTTGATGTCCGCGATCGTGGTCGCATAGCAAACCCCGACGTCCGGATCGATGACCTGCTCCTTGAAAGTCGGGATCTGCTGGGCGAGGACGACGAGCAGCGTGAGGGTCAGCATGGATCAAGGCTCCCAGTAAAGTGGCTTACTATCGTACAGGCCTCCGGAGAATCCGGAACCAGAGATTGACTCATTGCGCCGGCCTGGGCCCTAGCTCAGCTTCTTGAGCTTGATGTTCTTGAACCAGCAGGGCTGGCCGTGATCCTGCAGGCCGAGGAAGCCTTCACGCGCGAAGTCCTTCAGGGCCTTGGTGAACTTATTCTTCGAGCCGTCCGGGTTCTTGCCTGCCTCGGTCCACAGATCCAGATCCATCGACGCGACCGCCTCGCCGTTCATGACCACCGAGATCTTGTTCTTGTCGCAGGTGATCTCGATGTGATTCCACTCGCCCAGGGGCTTGAGGGTGTTCCTGCTCGGTGCCACCAGGTCGTAGATCGCCCCGCAGTCGTGCTTGCTGTGGTTCTCCGGCTTGGAATCGTAGATCTGGATTTCCATACCCGTTTGCACGGGGTCCTTCGGGTCCGCCGTGCGGATGAAGATGCCGCTGTTGCAGTCCTTGGTGAGTTTGAAGTCGCAGGTGATGATGAAGTTTGCGAATTTCTCCTTCGTCACCGTGACGTAGTTGCCCGACTTGTTCGGATTGAGTCCGTCCTCCTGGATGTTCGCCTGCTTCAAGTTCGTCCATCCTTCGGGGCTCTTGCCGTCGAAGAGCAGGATCCAGCCGTCTTTCTTCTCCCGATCGGTGAGTTCGTTGTCGCCCGCGGTGAGCAACGTCAGGACCAGCAGCAGGTTCATGGGTTTTCCCTCCCCTATCCATACGCCGGCAGGGGCTTCGGGTTTGGAGCTATGCGTAGATCGCGAACTCGTGACCGCCCAGGGGAAGCTGGACGTAAGCCGGACCCTCCCCAGATCCCTGGACGTCCAGCGTCGCTGGAGCGGCTCCGGACCCATAGAGGCGCGTCATCGGCGCTCTGGCAGCGTGGAGGTTCGCGTCGACGATGACGAAATCCTGCCGCGGCGTCCCCGAGACGTTGTAGGCCACGAGCACCTCCTGCCCGTAGAGGACCCGCGAGAATGCCAGCGTGTAGGCGAGCCCCTCCCAAGGGAGGGCGAACGTGCGGGCGTCGCCGGAAATCTCGCGGTAGTACATCCGGCCGAAGCGCAGCGGCCCGGACGACCGGTGCACGGCGGCGATCT
>DATGFI010000693.1:0-2190 GCA_035309205.1 Planctomycetota bacterium
CGAGAACGAGCGGATTCTGACGTCGGCCCGCGCGCCCACGGCGCCTGCCGAGCTTTGGCCCAGCATCGCCCGAGCTGTCGCGCAGGGGCGCCCGGTCCCCTTCCGCGCTCTTCGGGTGGCCTCGGTTCTGGCCGTGGCCGCCGTGCTGCTCCTGGCCGTCACGCTGGTCGCCACCAGCCGGCCGACCCGCACCGCGCCCCTAAGGCTCGTCATCCAGGAGGTCGGACCCGAGTCCCAGCGCGCCTTCCGCAGCCTGGTTCCGAAATACGACGACGTGGACGCGGCGACCGCCATGGTCGACACCGTCCTGCGAAATGACTGATGACCATGAAAGTTCCTCTCTGCGTGGCGGTCTTCGTCCTCACGGCCGGGGCCATCGCCTGGGGCGTCCTCAGCGACGTCCAGGACGCAAGGCTGCAGTTGTCGCTCACTTCGATCGAAGCAGCGGAAGAAGAGATCCCGTACGTCGGAACGCGAGTCCTGGGCGGCGCCCAGAGGGTCAAGCTCCGGATCTGGTCGAGGAACGGCCACAAGCGCGTTGAGTTCCTGGCCCTGGAGGGGTCATCCTCGCCGCCTGCCCGCCCCTCGGGGCTTCACGGTCCGTTCGGCACGGGACTCCCGGTCTTCCTCAGGCCGGGTCACGATCAGTGGAAGCGGAAGATCAAGGACGCCGCCCTGGCCGTGCGGAATTACGAGATCCTCGGGGCGGGCCGCGATACCGTTGCCGGCCGTTCCTGCGACGTTCTGGAGATCAAGGCTCGCCATGAAGGCCGGCCCAGCTACCGCGTTGCGATCGACGCGGAGAACCGCTTCCCGCTGAGGTACGAAGTCCTGTCGAACGGCCGGGCCGTCTTCGAAACCTGGTTTTCCGACATCGAGTATCGGCCGGCGCTTCCACCCCGCACGTTCGACGAACGGACGCGGCCGAACTGGCTGGAAGTCTCCCAGGAGGAGGTCGCGGTCGAACGCATGACCGAAGCTGCGGGTTTCTCCGTGCTCCGTCCGACGAACCTGCCGGAGGGATTCGAGCTGCGGGGTTCCGAAGTCCTTCATCTCAAGGCCGAAATCTCGAAGGAGCTCCGCGAAACCGTGCGACCGTTCCTGCCTTTTGCCATTCCGAGCTTCAGTGCCGCCGTGACGCACCTCACGTACACGGACGGCCTGGCGGCGGTCGCGCTGGTCGAATGCTCCTCCTCTTCGGAGCTCTGGCTTCACCTGAAGAAATTCCTTCCTCCGGCAGGAGCAGGAACGGCAGGAGCAATCGTCGCCCGAAAGTTTGCGGATCGCGGGGGCACTGCGTATCTCCTGGAGCACGAGGGGACGGTGGTCCTGGCGGCAGGGAACGTGGCGCCCGAGCAGATCGAACTCATGATTCAAAGTCTCCAACGGAGGTAGCATGCGGGTTCTGCTGATTCTGATGCTGATGTCGACGGCCGCCGCGGCCCAGGACACCCGGGGGCAGGACTTCCTGCTCAATCGTCTCAAGGACCGGCTAAAGCTCACCGACGAGCAGGCGGCCCAGGTGAAGGAGATCCTCTCCAAGGACGGCGAAGAGCGGACGAAGCTCGACGACCTTCGGGCGGAGAAGATCACCGCGCTCCTGAATGAAGAGCAGAAGAAGCAGTACGAGGAACTCCGAAGCCAGCAGCAGCAGCGCGGCCGCGGCTTCGGGGGCCAGCAGTTCCAGTTCAACGGCGGCCGCGCGATGGGCACCGTCCAGATCGACGACGTCCGGCGCGAACTGAATCTCACCGACGAACAGGTCGAGAAGATCAAGCCTCTTTATGACGAGTTCAACGCGAATCTTCAGAAGCACTCCGCGGAACTCGCGGAGAAGGGATTCGCGGGACTGAACTTTGCGGAAGAGGTCCAGAAGTACCAGGAATCGCTGAAGGCCCTGGCCGAGAAGGTGAAGGCTCATCTGTCGGACGAGCAGAAAGCCAAGATGGACGCGATCGTGGAGCGCGCCGCCGGCTTCATGCGGATGATCCCGAACCTCATGAACCGAGGCGGTGCACCGGCGCCGGCCCGTCCGAGCGTCGAGGACCGCGTGCGCAGCGCCGTCGCCGCCCTGAAGATCGAGAAAGAGGACGAAAAGGCGGTGGTGGCCGGCCTGCTGACGAAAATCGTGAAGGCCCAATACGAGCTCGAGGATTTCCTGAAGAATTCGCGCGAGCGGATGGCGGAGGC
>DATGFI010000694.1:0-9236 GCA_035309205.1 Planctomycetota bacterium
TCGAGGCTTGCTCGTGCAACCTCTTCTGCATGTGCTACTTCCAGAGCCATCCGGAAGGCCCCTTCTGCGAGTTCAACGTTGCGGCCAAGATCCACGTCGGTCACGTGGGTGACGTGAAGGTCGACGGAGAGTACTTCTGGCTCTCCGGGGATCTCGGGGGAGACTTCAGCAAGCCCATGAAGGGCGTGGTCATTACCTTCGACCAGAAGACCCCGAAAGCGAAGCGGGACGCCATCGCGACCCTGGTGACGAAGATCTACCCGGCCAAGTTCGACTCGGTAAAGACCGACGAAGGAACCATCACCTATGAGAAGGACGGCTGGGCCGGCCACGCCACGCTCGCGGGCCGGGCGGAAATTAAGCTCGAGGGCGTGAAGGACAAGAACGGCGACCCGACGGTCATCCGTAACCTGACCTACTGGGGGGCGAAGAAGAACGACGGGTTCTACCTGGCCTATGGTACCCACCATTACAAAGGCAATGGCTACGACTACTCGCACACCCGCAAGAACGGGTTCTTCATCACGATCGAGTCGTCAGGCAGCCTGTAAAGAACCGACCGCCATCCCGGCAGGGCCTCCGTTCGAATCGGAGGCCCTGCCTTCGAATGTTCCTGGCTCAAAGCCGTTCAGACGTCAGAGAAATCGTTCCACATCGGCTGCAAGAGGAGAGACGCGATTACCGCAACGGGCAGCATTCTAATTCAATGGTACGCCCATTCCCCGCCAGGGAACCATGAACGGGCAAGGCTCCTCCGCCCGTCGGCAGCGTTCCCGACGCCGGCGGAAACCCGCCCTCACTTCCGCTCCCTGGCCCATTTCTTCCAGAACGCCACTGCGCCCTCGGTCTCCAGGTTCCTGACGCCGTCCTCCTCCAGGATATAGCTTCGAACTCCCCACTGCCTTCCGAAGAGGATGTCCACGGCTTCGAGCGATGTCAATTGCATGGTCCTCCAGCCTCCCCCAGCCAAGCCCTCCGGCCGAATGCGGATAGGGACGGTAGCTGGGAAGGGAACATCGTAACGGATAGCGCGAGTGCGGCTGTCGCGCATGGGCTCGAACGTCCGAAGGGCATTCCTCCGGAGAATGGCCTCGACCAGTGCATGACCTTCCTCGTCCTGCACGACTGGCCCCCTGTCGTGGCTCATTGCTTTCCAGCGCTCGGGACGGCGCAGGGCGTTGAGACCGTTCAGCCACCAGTGGAGGTCATCGTGGGAAGAATCCGCACAGAGGTTCCGGTACGATTGTATCCTCACGAGTGGCCTCTGTCAGAACGCCGTAGCTGGCCTCAGCCCCAGCCACCGCCCCAGCGGGCCCCGACGCCGGGCTGCCAGCACGCCGATGGAGATGGAGTTCCCGCCCTAATCGTCCGGACTGCCGGGATCGTCCAGGAGAGCGGTCGACTTTTCCATCACGAAGAGTTTGAGGATCACCTTGCCGCGGGATTGGGGCTCCTTCACGCCATATAGCTGGACATCGATGTAGTCGTTGGTTTGCATCAGGGCCAAGGTTGCAGCCTCAACCTTACTCGTCGTCAGGATGTCGCCGGGGCGGATCCCCAGAAGGGCCAACGCGCGTTTCTTCTTGGTGACGGCGAACCCGTCCAGCGAAATGGTCGAAACCGCATCCCCTTCCCATTCGACCCAGTGAGAATCTCCCCGACGCCAGCGGTCAATGAGGGAGATCATCCGGCGGTCGTTGCATCGAAAGCACTTTTCCGGAACCTGCCAGACCGGGCCACCGCAATTGGGGCATCGGACGAGCGGAAGGGAAGCGCCCGCTCCCGCGACGGCCAGCAGCAGGACCAAACCCACCTGCAGGAAGAATCCGGAGCCGGGGCGTTTTGCCGTAGGGTCCACTGCTTAAATACTACTCTCTCCCGGCCCCACTTCCCTGACAACGACCAGGATTGCAGCAGAAAGAGCGGCGCCCGCAGCCCCCCGCCGCCGGACTGGCAGCCCGCCTCTGCTTCATGCAATAGCATCATCTCACGGAAGTGAAAGCTGCCGGGCCGCCGCTACCGCCACCTCGCCGCGAGCGGTGGGCGGAGGCCCGTCGTAACCCCCTCGCAACGAGGGGGATTGGAGGTGGCGGCCGGATTTGAACCGGCGTATAACGGTTTTGCAAACCGTCCCCTTAGGCCGCTTGGGTACGCCACCGTCTGGATGCTGAGTGAGGTTCGGAAGCGTTGAAGTCTAAAGGCTCCCCATAGTGCAATCAAGAGTTATAATCGGCCCGCTCATGCGCGTCCTTCATCTGTTCGGCGACTGGAAATGGACCGGGCCCTCGGAGCCTACGCTCGACCTCTGCCTGGAGCTCCGCGCCCTGGGCGTCCAGGCCGATCTCGCCTGCCTCCCACCCCCGCCCGAAGCCTCTGGGAGCCTCTTGGCGAAGGCCCGCGAACGAGGACTTGAACCCCGGCTCGACTTCCGGCTCGAACGGTCCATCTCGATCATCAAGAATCTCGACGACGTGAAGCGCGTCGCCGACGCCTGCCGTGACTATGACCTGCTTCATGTCCATTTCTCCCACGACCACGTCGTGGGCGGTCTGGGCGCCCGGCGAGCGGGACGCACGAAGGTCATCCGCACGAACCATAAGGCCATTCCGACCCCGAAAAATCTCGGGACGCGATATCTTTACCGCAAGCTCACCGACGGGTACATCACGTCATCCCAGGCGGCGCTCGACGCCGACGTCGCCCGCTTCGGCGTCCGCGGCTGGCGCGTCGATCCTGCAATGCGGCTAGACCGTTTTACGCCCCGCGAGTCGCCCCACGACGGGTTCAATCTCGGCATCGTCGCACGCATGCAAAAGCACCGGCGCTTCGACGTCCTCTTGGAGGGCGTCAAGCTCGCCCGAGTGCCCGATCTCAAGGTTCTCGTCGTCGGCCGCGGCACCCACATGAACGAGGTCGCCGTCGAACCCGCGAAACGCCTGGGCCTGACAAACGTCGTATTCACCGGGTACCTCGGCCCCCAGTACCTGGACACCATGGCCAGCTTCGATGCCCTCCTCTTCCTCGTTCCCGGTTCCGACGGCACCTGTCGCGCGATTCGCGAGGCCATGGCGATGGGGCGCGCGGTGATCGGCGCCCGCCGGGGGATGATCCCCGAGATCGTGGACGACGGGAAGACCGGACTCGTCATCGATGACACTCCCGAAAACATCTCGCGCGCGATCGAACGTCTGGCTGCCGACCGTGCCGCCTGCCGTGCCATGGGCGCGGCGGGCCGCGAGAAGGCCCTTCGGCTCTACGACGGCCGCCATCAGGCCGCCGTGATCCGCGATATCTACCAGCGGCTCCTCGGATGAGCTCGATCCTGCTCACCACGCAGGGCTCGCTCGGCGACCTCCATCCGTACCTGGCTCTGGGCCTGGGTCTCCGCGAACGTGGGCACCGCGTCGCCGTCGGCACGACCCGGCACTATAAGGATCGCGTGGAGGGCGCCGGCCTCGAGTTCCGGCCGATCGCGCCCCATCTCTCACCCGAGGACGAGTCCATCGTCAAGCTGGTCGTCGACCCCGACAGGGGAAGCGAGAACATCTTCCGGAAGCTGTTGATGCCGGCAATTCGCGAAAGTTATGCGGATACGCAACTCGCGGTCGAGGGGATGGACTTCGTCGTGGGGCATCCCATCGTGCTCACGACGCCGATGGTCGCCGAGCGGAACAATTTGAGGTGGGCCTCGGTCGCGCTTGCGCCCCTCTCGTTTCTCTCGGTTCACGAGCCGCTGGAGATATCAGGACATGAATTCCTGTCGAGCCTCACGTACCACGCCCTATGGCTGCGCAAGCTGTTCCGCGTACTGGGGCGCGCCAAGACGCGCAGCTGGGTAAAACCTCTCCTGGAGTTCCGACAGGAGCTGGGTCTTTCGGAGACGGGGCACCCGCTCTTTGAGGGCCAGCACTCTCCCCACCTGGTGCTGGGGATGTTCACGAAGCTGCTCGCCTCACCGCAGCCCGATTGGCCGCCCCGGACCACGGTCGTCGGATACTGCTTCTACGACCGCAAGTCCGGGAACGAAGCCCTCCATCCTGCGCTGGAAGCGTTCCTCGACGCAGGTCCGCCGCCCCTGGTCTTCACGCTGGGCTCGACCGCGGTCCTCCACCCGGGAAGCTTCTTCGAGGAAAGCGCCGCGGCGGCGCGGGCGTTGGGCCGCCGGGCGGTGCTGCTGTCGGGAAAGTCCCGGCCCCCGGGCCTCGGAGGCCCCGACCTCCATCTCGCTGACTACGCCCCCTATTCGCTGCTCTTCCCCCGCGCCGAGGCGGTCGTCTGCTCGGGGGGGATCGGCACCGTGGGCCAGTGCCTCCGGGCGGGCGTCCCCTTCGTCGTCGTGCCCTTCGGCAACGACCAGCCCGACAATGCAGCCCGTTGTCTCTGCCTGGGGGTGTCCCGGACGCTGCCGAAAAAGCGCTATCGACGGGAACTTGCCCGCGAAACGATCGGAGGGCTCCTCGACGACCCCACCGCGCGACGCAAGTCCCGCAATGCTGCCGAAGTCGTCTCCGGGGAAGACGGCGTCCAGGGGGCGTGCGATGCCATCGAGAAATGCCTAGGCTGACATCCAGCAAGCTTGCATGGAGCGCTTTCCGGCTGGAATGCCCGTCCCTGAAGGAGGAAGAGGAATGAAGATGCTCGCCTTGATCGCTTCGCTCGGCATCGCCGCTTCGGTTCCCCAAGACGCCGGGATTCCCAAACCTGGTAAGGAGCACGAAACCACACCCAGACCCAGGAGATGAAGGGGGCGGACTCCGCCAAGATGGGCTACGGCGGATTCTGGCTCACGTCCGAGATCCGGGGGGCGATGTTCGGGCTCCCCTTCGAGGGATGCTGGACGATGACCTGCGACTCGCTGAAGAAGAAATACGTCGGATCCTGGATCGACAGCATGATGCCGGTCCTGATCGTATTCGAAGGCGAGGCCGATTCGGCGGGGAAGATCTACACCCTCGTCGCCGACAGCGTCGATCCCGCGGCGATGAAACCCATCAAGGGGCGCTACGTCCTCGAGGTCGAAACCGACGATGTCCACTCCCTGAAATTCTTCGCCCCCGGCCCGGACGGAAAGGAAAGGATTTCGGAAGCGATCACCTACAAGTGAAAGAAGTGAATCGCGGGAAGGAACCCCGGGAAGCCGCGCCGAGACCGGGGGTCAGGGCGCCGCTTCCGCGAGCAGTTCGTAGTACATGTTCCGGCGGCGAGGACGGAACCCGAGGTCCTCGATGACGCGGCGGATGGTCTGCTCCGTCATCCGGAACGTCGCTCCCGCCTGGCTGACGACGTTCTCTTCGAGCATCGTCGAGCCCATGTCGTTGGCCCCGTAGAGCAGCGCCATCTGGCCGACCTTGTCCCCCTGGGTGACCCAGGAGGACTGCATGTTTGGAAAGTTGTCGAGGTACATCCTGGAGATTGCGAGGGTCTTCAGGTACTCATAGCCGCCGGTCTTCGGCGTTCCGGCCATCTCGGTGTTGTCCGGCTGGAGGCTCCAGCAGATGAAGGCGGTATAGCCCCCGCCGTTCCGGCGGGCCAGGGAGCGGTCCTGCTGCTCGCGGAGCCGCCGCAGATGCTCGACGCGCTCGGCCAGCGTCTCGACGTGGCCGTACATCATCGTGCCCGTCGTCTTCATCCCGATCTTGTGCGCCTCCTCCATGACCTCGAGCCATTGATCGCTCTTGATCTTGAGGGGGCTGATGGCCTCGCGGACGCGGTCCACCAGGATTTCACCGCCGCCCCCCGGAATCGAGTCCAGACCCGCCGCCCGAAGACGGGTGAGCACCTCGGGCAGGCTCATCTTGTTGACGGTCGCGAAGTGCTGGATCTCCGACGGGGAGAACCCGTGGACGTGGATGTCGAAGCTCTTCATGTGGCGAAGCATGTCCTCGTACCAGTCGAGCTTGAGGTACGGATGATGCCCGCCCTGGAGGAGGATCTGCACCCCTCCCAGGGCCTTGGTCTCCTGGATCTTCTTCCCCATCGCCTCCTTCGAGAGCGTGTACTCCTCCGGGTGGCCGGGCGGACGGTAGAAGGCGCAGAACTTGCAGTAGGTGATGCAGGTGTTGGTGTAGTTGATGTTCCGGTCGACGATGTAGGTCGCGACGTTTTCGGGATGCAGCCGGCGGCGGATCGCGTGGGCGCCCTCCCCGAGCTCGGGCAGGCTGGCCTCCTCGAAGAGGAGGACCGCTTCGGCGTCGGTCAGGCGCCCGCCGGTCTTCGCCTTGTCGATGACGTCACGAACAGTCGTCGGCATATTTCCCGAACAGCCGGAGACCGGCCCGTTCGGCCGGTCCCAGGTCAAACGTGATGGAATCCGTCAGGTATCTCCGGCAATAGGCCGGTGTCAGCCGGAGCCGCCCCGCCTCGCGCCGGGCGATTTCCGGGATCCTCGCCGTCCCCCGCTTTTTGGCCGCCTTCAGGGTCGAGATGATCTCGCGGGTCTTCGGATGCCCGGACCGGTGGGCCCAGAGCGCATAGACGAACGGCCGCCCCGTAAAGGCCTTCCACTCGCTTCCCAGGTCGAGGAACGCCGTCTTCCCCGGGCGGAACGAAGTATCCCCGATCGTCACCACCGCGTCAACCGCTTTGAAGGAGAGCCCCCGGGTGGGATCCCGGACGACATAGGTCGGACGGAGCCCATGCCGCTTCTCGAGCAGGATCCGGGTCAGCATGTTCGACGTTCGCGAATTCCGGTCCAAGGCGACGCGGCGGATCTCCGAGACCGGAACCGCATGGTGAAGGCGGACGCTGTCGGTCCTCCCCGGCGAGGCGATGGCGATGCCCGGCACGTGGGCGAGGCCGCGGCGCAGAACCTCGATGGCCGGCAGGAGCGCGACGTCGAGCGAGCCCGAAACGAGTCTGCCGACCAGGTCCGCGGGCGGCAGCAGAAGTACGCCGTCCAGCCCCTCAAGGAGGGGCTTGGCGTTCAGGTAGGGGACGCAGCCGATGCGGATCATGGGCGGACTAGTGCAAGCGGCAGGCCAGCGCCGGGCTTCTAAGTCTTGGGGGCGGGTGGGTCATTCTGTCCCGGTGTCGTCATGGGATCGACCATCTTGGTCTTGGCGTTGTCATCCTCCTCATCGAGGGCGACCCGCCGGGTTTCGCCCTTGGAGTCGGCGGCCGGTACGGCGGCCTTGAGCTGGTCGAGGCGGCGGCGGAGCATCTGCACCCGGGCGCCCGTTTCGGCGGCGCGCGGATGCTCGGGGTGCGCGTCGTGGAACTTCGAAAGCGTACTGAGGGCGCCCTCGTAGTTCTTTTGCGTGAACTGGACCTGGGCGAGCTCGGTGGCGTACTCGTAATCGTTCCCGTCGAGCATGACGGCGCGGCCGAAGGCCTCTTCGGCCTGGGCGTACATCCCGATCTCGAAGTAGGTGATCCCGAGGTTGTAAAAGTAGTGAGAGATCTTGGGCTCGATCTCGGTGGCCATCTTGAAGACCATGGCCGCGTAGTCGAGCAACCCTTTCCGGCGGTAGAGCTCGCCCACGTTGTTGAACGCCTTGTGGTACTCCGGGGCGATGTCGATGCACTTCCGGTACGCCTCGATGGCGGGATCGAGCTGACCCTGCTGGGCGTAGGCCATCCCCAGGTAAGCCCAGGCCCGATAGAGGGACGGGTCCGCCTCGGCGGCGCGCTTGAAGCAGTCGATCGCCTGGGGGAGCTCCTTTCGCTTGAAATGCTCCGCGCCGGCGTTGTAGAGCTTGACGCCCGGAGAGTCGAGGCCCATCAACGGCACCCGGAGATCATCTGGAAAAGCCTGGCGCCAGAGCCGCCGCCCGCGAGGCCGCGGCCGCGCAGAGCGGGGACGCCCGGCTTCGGAAGTAGACGGGAAGAGAGCTTCATGAGGGATCAAATCAATTATAGTGCCCCTCTCACGCGTCCTTCAAGCAATTCGCGGGATCGCGGGTTCGCGTCCGTTCAGGCCGTGATGTTCCGCCAGCGGAAGATCCCGAAGGCCGCGGGGACGAAGGCCCCGATCGTGAGGAGCGGGACGGAGACGTACAGCCGGTGCGCGTCGATGTCCGGATTCCAGCGGGTGGTGCCTCCCTCGCTCCAGACCAGGAGCTTGTCGAACGCGTAGGACCCGTAGTACAGGAAGATCTTCTGCTGCGTCCGGTCCGACAGCCAGCCGCTCACGAGGGACCCGAACGTGAAGACGAGGAGCGCGATGGCGACGGCGTAGCCCGAGGACTCCGTGAGATTCGAGACCAGGACCCCCAGGAAGCCCACCGCCAGGAACGGGAGGAAGGTGATCAGGAAGGCCTTTCGGGCCTGCCCGAGGATTTCGTCGTGGCTGCGCATCATGATGAACTGGGTGTCGTCCCAGACCGGCCCCAAATCGCCCCTCCAGAGCCCGTACGTCATGCTGACCAGGAAGACGAAGCCGTAGAGCAGCACGGCCAGGGCCGTCACGGTCACGCACTTGGCGAGGAAGAACTCCAGTCGGGTGATGGGCCGCGTCAGGAGGTTCTTGATGGTCCCCCGGTCGAATTCCCCGGCAAAGAGCATGCTGGAGAAGATCAGCAGCACGAAGGTCGCCACCTGCAGCCCCCACTTGAACCCGTAGGCGAAGAGCTGCAGCGAGTGGTAGGACCTCCAGAGGGTTTCCTTCTGGCCCCGGAAGATCGGGACCAGGAGTTCGGCCATCAGGGTCAGGACCAGCAGGAGAACCAGCGCGAAGTAGAAGAACGGCTGGGCGGAGAGCTTGAGAAACTCGGCCGCCACCAGACGCCGCACGCGGGCGATCACTGGGAGAGGAAGAACTCCTCGAGCGTCTTCCGCGCCGGCGTGAGCTCGCTCACGGTCACGCCGTTGTCCACCAGGTACGCATTCAGCTCCGCGAAGCGGGATGCGTCGCAATAAACCCGGATCCGTCCGTCGAGTTCCTGCCTCACGTCGTGAATCCCGTCCCGGCTCTTGAGCAGGGCGATCGCCTTGGCCGCCGGGGCGCCCACGATGTGGAGGCCGTCGACCGTCCGCGCGATGATCGTGTCGAGCTTATCCTGGACGATCAGCTTCCCCTGCTTGATCATGCCAATCCTGTTGCAGGTCAGCTCGACTTCGTGAAGCAGGTGGCTGGAGATGACGAATGTGACGCCTTCCTTTCGGTTGAGTTCCTGGATTACCTCGCGGATGTGGTTGATCCCCTCGGGGTCGAGCCCATTGGTCGGCTCGTCGAGGAACACCAGTCGGGGCCTCGCGAGCAGGGCCATGGCGATGCCGAGGCGCTGCCGCATGCCCTG
>DATGFI010000695.1:0-5680 GCA_035309205.1 Planctomycetota bacterium
CGAATCATAATTCGTGGGAAACGTCTTCGCCTTCACAGTGCCGGTGAGATTGTCCGGTAGACTTTCGATCTCCTCCGGGGCTAGCGCCACTCTTCGGATGATTGCTGCCAGTTTCCGCTGTACCTCGGGCCGTCCCGCGGCCACAAACATTCCCCACAGGTCGCGCTGAAACATAATGCGTTTGACGGGATCCCGAACTAGTCGCTCCCCGTCGGCGCGAATGAATTCATCCAAGAGCGCCATGCCATCGTCTGCTGTGGTGCTGCCCAGTGAGATGGGAGATGCGGAAGCGATGGCGTTCTCCATTTGCTCCAAGTAGTAAATCTCGCCGCTTGCATCCTTTCGCTGGTGGAAGTGTCGGTAGAGGCGATTCCAAAGGTGCTCCGGATTCGGGTCGTAAGGGCCTGCGTTCGAGATCCGAATTGCCGGCGGCGATGTTTGGGGAGGTATTGGTGAGGGTTGGCCGCAACTAAGAAAGCCGGACCCAACCAGAAGCAACGGAAGCATTCGGGCAAGGTTGCCAGGCGACGTCATCCACTTAGAATACGATTAAACCCTGTGCCAGCAAGGACCCAACCGGCTCACGTTGCGGGGGTGTCTCCAATCGGACGGTAACAATGAAGCCTCTGACCTTCTGCTTGCGCGCAGCAGGGTCAGAGCTCTTCCGGCTTGTGAAATTCACGCGCAAGTCCCTGATTCTCAGGGAAGATGGTGGGCCGTAGAGGACTTGAACCTCTGACCTTCTGCGTGTCGAGCAGCTTGAACCGCGCAAAACCGGGCGATTACGGGGGTACTATAGCACCAACTGCACCATTTGCGCCAATTGCACCGTGAGACTGTCCCAAATCTGTCCCAGTTCGAAGACGAATCGGGTGTGGTTTGAGTGAGCCGACAACGGCGAGACGCTACTCCGTGATCCGGTCGAACAGCGCGGTGGTCCAGGCCAGCGCGAGCAGGACCTCTGCAAGTTTCGGGCCCGGAATTTCGCCGTACTTTTGGAGCAACGAGTCGACTTCCACGGGCTGAACCAGGTGGCTCTGTACAACACTCTCTTCGGGCAGCCCCGCTTCGCCTTTGGCGAGATAAATGTGGTTCGGCAATTTGCGCCGCTCCTCGATGCGGGAAGTGGTGCAGGGGGCGACTAGAATCAAGCGGCCCTTGTTGAGTTCGTTCCGGGATAGGACATCGGAGGGCCTTTCCCATCCTTCGTGAAACGAGGTCAGCCAGAGTTCGCCCTGGCGGATCTCAGGCATTGGCCCGATCTTCGGATTCGAGCTGGCGGGCCCGGCGCCCGCGGCTGGCGCGAACGAACTCGACGTCCTCCTGTTCGGCCTCGGGCGGGGGTTCGAGCTTGGACACCAAGGCATTCCCATCCGGAAGGCTCGCCGCAGCAGCCTTCCCCTTCCCCACGGCAGGGTGGGAAAGGCAAATGTCTCTCTACGAGCGGCTCCCGGAAACCTGCCTTCAGACTGCGACCAGGCCTTCTACCCGGAGGACGAGGACCTCACCCTCCTCTTCTGATCGATGGGACGGAGGGAAGCGGACTACCAGGGACGGGACCCCAGAACGGGTCCACAGAGCCCACCCGGACCCGAACCCAGTTTCGCGCCGGCTGCGGAAGGCGCGACGGCTGGCAGGCCGGGAACGAAAGGATTGCTGATCCCCATGCTATCCAACCCTGTCTCCCTCTCCTCTTCGTCCGCTTCCGCCGACGGAGCATCGGGATTCGAGCGACGTTTGAAACGGCTTAGCGTAGATAAGTCACCCGGTCCCCGGAAATCCCCGGGCCGAAGAGAACAGGCCATGTCTCATTCCGATGCAGCAAGGTTCCCGAACGATCGCGTGCACTCGGCCCCCTCGCGCTCTCGGGTCCTGGTGGCCGCCGCCGTCGGCCTGCTAGCCTCCTGTATTTCGATCGAAAAACCGGCTCCGGCGCACACCGGAGATCCCGCGGTCAATACCGTCGAGCGCCGCTACGGCAAGCCGCTCGACACCGTCTGGGATGCGGCGGTCGCGGCGGTGAAAAGCTTGGACCTGCGGATCGACACCGACCGCCACGACGAACTGGGGGGTGAGCTGGTCGCCCGTCGCGCCGACGGCCACCGCATCAGCATCGCCCTGAGCGCCGGCGACAAGGACGTTACCCGGGCGGCCATACGTGTCGAGCCGGGCAACCGCGAACTCGCGGGCCTGGTTCACGAACGCCTCGCGGACAAGCTCGGAATGGGCGAGGCGAAGGCGGCTTTCCTGGGAGGCAACACGGTCGAGGACGTGTATTCCGTCGACTTTCCCCACGCCCTCGCCGCGGCGGATCGCAGCGCCAAGGCGCTGAAGTTCATCGTCACCGGACAGGAAACCCGGGACGACGCGGCCCAGCTGGACGCCCGTACCCCCGACTCGACGCCGGTTCGATTCAGGATGACCCTTGCGGGGACTCCCGCCGGCGCGACCAGGGTGACGTTCATCGCGGGCCACGGCAAGACGGACATGAGCAAGACGTTGATCGCGCAGATGAAAGCGGAATTCGATCGCCAGGCGGCGTCCGAGGGGCGCTGATGCGCCCGGCACGGTCGGTTCGCCGGTGGTGGAAATGGGCCCTGATCCCGCTCGGGGCCCTGCTCCTGATCGCGGCGGCCGTCGCGCTCTTCTATGCGTTCGGACTCGATCCCTATGCCCGCCGCTACGTCGAGAGGCTCGCCGGGGATGCCCTCCGGGTGCCCGTCCGCATCGACCGCGCTCAGGTTCGAATCCGGGGCCGCTCCGCGCTCACCGGAATCTCGATCGTGAATCCAGCCGGGTACCGCGAGTCCGAGGCCTGCCGATTCGACCGCGTCGACGGCTATCTCGAGGCCGGGTCGATCTTCCGCCGCACGCTCGAAATGCGCGACCTCGTGGCCGTCCATCCCGTTCTCACCGTGGATTTCCTGGACGGCCGGAGCAACTTCGCGGCCCTGATCGGAAACCTGGCCGGGGACCCCGCGGATCCGCAGGCGGTCCCTCCGGCCATCCCGGGACAGAAGTTCCGGGTCAGCCGCGCCCGCGTCATAGACGGGGTCGTCCGCTTCCGGAGCAGCGACGCGAACGGAGGCTACGTTTCCATCCTGCTGCCCGACCTGGACATGGAAGACTTCGGCGACGCGCCGGGCAGCGAGCCCTCGACGGCCAGGGTATTGGCGCTAATCTTCGAGGCCATGGCCGGGAGCGTGCTCAAATCCGAGGATCCGGCGATCCCGGTCGATGTGCGACGCGCCTTCTCGGAGGAACTCCGGAAGCTCACCCGCCCGGGTCAATAACGGGGCGCCCCAAGGGCGAATCGCGAGGCCGGGGCCCCTCTGATGTAACCCTTCCCGACGGTTCTCGTACGTGGGGGTGTGACGAGTCCACAGAGCCGTCCGGAAACGCCCCTCGACCCGGTCGAACGGGCCGGCATTCCCCGATACCAGAAAGGTGCGTGGCCCCTTCACCCCGGGGGGCCTCAGGCTTCCCTGGAAACCTCACCGGCCCCTCTTCCCGTGCAGATTTGTATTCCAGGACCCCAGCGATCAACAGAGGTTTACACGCCCTTTCTAGCAGGACAAAAACGGAGGTAAACCCTGATGAAGCATCATTCAAGAACCGCCGGGAACATGGTCGTCGCAGTGCTCGCCGCGTTGCTAGGGTCCCTGGCGCTCGCTCAAGACCGTCACAAAATGGGGTCATGGGCCTAGTCCTCGCCGCGCTGTCGCGGCGCCTCTGCCGACGTATAAAAACCCGCGGGCGGTCTAAGTCCTTGGCAGAAGTGGCTTTGCCGTCCTACCGCGGGCGATTGTCGCCCGTGAAAAGATGGTGGGCCGTAGAGGACTTGAACCTCTGACCTTCTGCGTGTCGAGCAGACGCTCTAGCCAACTGAGCTAACGGCCCCTGAAAGGGACCCGAATTATACCGGACGTGAGATGAAAGTAAAGCGCCCTTGCCTGGATGGCACGGCACGATTCCTCGGGCTCCCGCGGCCCTCCGTCCGGCTTGGCCAAGGCACATCACTTCGCTCTCACCGGCAGTCGCCTCCCAAGATACTTCCGACCGCGTATTCGCGGTCCACATGGACAAGCCGCGCACGCACTCTATAATGGTTCGCCATGACCTCCACTGCAGATCTTCCCGCCGAAGAACGCGTCCGCGAACTCACTGCGGATCCGAAGCTCACGGCCGACGAGGCCAATCGATACGGCGACCTTTTCGTTCAGGCCGGCAAGTATCCCGTCGCCATGATGTTCTTTGAGCGCTCGAAGGACCGGGAGCGCCTCGGTCGCGTCAAAAAGGATGCCATCCGGATGGGCGATGCCTTCCTGCTGCATGCCATCACCCGGTTGATCCCGGATCTCGTCGAGCCGGAGGAGTGGAGACAGGCTGGCGACGCCGCCCACAAGGAGGGAAAGCTGCTATTCGCGCGGGATTGCTATGATAAGGCCGGCGATGTCGAGAAATCGTCGGCGCTCCGGGAGGAGTACTTGAAGATCTTCCCCGCACCTCCGGTTTCGCCGCCCACCGCTCCCCCGGCCTGAACCCGGCTACTTCTTGATTCGTTCCATCAGGAAATTCAGAAGCAGGCTCTGCAGCGCATAGTCGCCCTGCTTCGTCGCCTGCCGATCGAAGTGCGAGAGGACGTGCAGCACTTTCCCGGTTCCTTTGTCGGGACCGAATGCCACCGCGATCGCGTTGTTCCTCGACAGCTCCGGCGCCTCCGCCAGGATGTCGACCGAGGCCTTTTCCACCTTGACGGCGTACGAACCGGAGTCGATTTCCCAAAGCATCTTCCGGGACACGACCGTCTGATTCTTTGGACCCGTGTAGAAGACCTCATCCAGCAGCGGATTCTTGACCCCGGGCCTGGGACGCAGCGACACCGTCCGCGGACCGATCATGCCGCCATTCTTGATCGTGCCAGGGAACGCGCGTTCGAGGATCGAGATGCCCCAGTCGCTCGAGAAGACGTAGCCGCCGGCCTCGACGAATCTCCGGACATTCTCGACCAGCGCATTGGCGCCGGTCACCGCAGCCAGTTGTTCCCTGAGCTCCGAAAGCGTGGACGTGGCCTTCAGGAGTTCCAGGCCGAGCTCGAAGACCTTGCGCTTCTCCTTGGCCTCCTGGACCCGCTTGCGGAGCGCGGTTTCCTTTTCCTCGAGCGCCTCGATGTCCTTCTGAATCAGGCTCGCGTTCGACAGCCGGAAGAGACCCTGTTCGTAGGTGCTGTTGCAATTGATCAGGAGGACCTTGCAGGTCGCGAGATCGTATTTGGGCATCTGCTCCGGATCCAGAAGGGAGTACGGGATTTCGAGCCGGTCCATGACCTCCTGGATGTGGTCATACCGACCGGTCACCACGACGAGGTCCCGCTGACTGCCCTCGCGCAGTGTCGTCAGCGTTCCCGCGCGGCGACGCCGGATTGCGGCCGTCGGATCCTTCTCGATTTCCCCATCGCTGGGCGGAGCTCCCTCCACGCCCTTGGCGAGGCCCGGCCTATCGGCCTGAGGGACGCCAGCAGTCGCCCCCGTCCCAAGAGCAGGAGCCGCCGGCACC
This sequence comes from Planctomycetota bacterium, assembly GCA_035309205.1. GTDB lineage: Bacteria > Planctomycetota > MHYJ01 > MHYJ01 > JACPRB01 > JACQFK01. Next base: position 5,557 of record DATGFI010000695.1, read on the forward strand.
GGCTCGGCGGCCCCGCCTTCCGGAACCTCCTTCGGAGGAGGCGGAACCGGGTCGGCAGGCTTCGGAAACACCGGAGGAGGGGGGCGTGGCGCCGGCTCAGGAAGCGGAGCGGGCGCGGGTTCCG
>DATGFI010000696.1:0-7480 GCA_035309205.1 Planctomycetota bacterium
TCGACCGTGCCGGCGGTGCTGGCCGGCGTCGTCCTCACGCTGCTGGGGACCCACACCACGCTCAACATCCAGTCGTTCATGGGGGCCATCATGTCCGTCGGCGTGGCCGTCGCCAACGCCATTCTTCTCATCACCTTTGCCGAGAGGTACCGGCGGGAAGGGAAGCCCGTCCTGGAGGCGGCGCTCGAAGGCGCCAAAGGGCGCCTCCGGCCCATCCTGATGACGAGCTTCGCCATGATCGCCGGCATGATGCCGATGGCGCTGGGTCTCAGCGAGGGAGGCTCGCAGGCGGCGCCGCTCGGACGGGCCGTGGTCGGGGGCCTCGGGGTGGCCACCGTGGCGACCCTCTTCATCCTGCCCTCCGTCTTCGTCATGATCCAAGGCCGGGCCAAGACGAGTTCGCCGTCGCTCGATCCGGAGGACAAGGCGAGCGTCGACTACGCGCCTGATGCCTCGCAGCACGCCTAAGGCGGAGGAACGGTGCTCCAGAAGATCCTGGTCCCGCTCGACGGATCGAAGATGGCCGAACGAGCCCTGCCCTGGGCCCGGGCCTATGCCGCCTCCACGAAGGCGGCCGTCGTCCTGATCGAAGCGGTCCCCAAAGTTTATCCCCTGAAGGGCCCGGCCTTCGGCGCCCAGCAGAAGGAGACCTCGCAGTACCTGGAAAGCGTGGCTAGGGCGCTGCTCGCCGAGGGAATTCCGTCCGAGATCCATCTGTCGGAGCTGGCGCCGGCCGAGGCGATCGTGAGCGCCGCCGTCCAGGAGAGCTGCGGGCTCATCGTGATGACGACCCGGGGAGCCTCCAAGCTCGTCCGGAGGGTGATCGGCGGAGTGACCGAGCAGGTTCTCCGGTGCTCCCGCGTTCCCGTGCTGGTGATCGGGGGCGATTCGTCGGTCAGCATGGGCCTTCCTCCGCGGCAGATCCTGGTGCCCCAGGACGGCTCCCTTCGTTCCCAGCGAGTTCTGCCCTGGGCGCTCCGGCTGGCGCGCTTCCATGGCGTTCCGATCTCCATCGTGCATGTCGAGCGCAGGGCCAAGGCCCGCTCGCAGGGAACCTCGTCCTCCGAAGCTCAAGTGAGCCGGAGGCTCGCCCACTGGTGCAGCCTGTTCCGCCACCGGGGGGTCGCGGCGACCTATCTGCTTTGCCACGGGGATCCGGTCTCCGAAATCCTTCGAAATACCCAGCCGACGGATCTTCTGGTCCTGACGACGCATGGATACGGGGGCCTGAAACACCTCGTCCTGGGAAGCGTCGCCGAGAAGGTCATCCACGGCACCGAAGCGCCGGTCTTCGTCGTCCGGAGGGCCTCCGCTCGCGCTTCCGGCGATGTCACCTCGAGCCCGGGGAACGGCGCCCCTCGCGCGGCGAAAGGGACTCGCCGATCCGGGCGCAGGAGCTGAGCCTCCGATCTGGCTCATCCGACGATCCGGGAGGGGATGCGCTCCGGCGGAAGGTTCAGAACTCCCAATCACTTTCCTAGGTGCTTGCGGGACGGACGCGGCTCGCTGCAAAGGATCGCGTTCCCGTCCAAGGAAGTCGCTGGATCGAACCGCCATCGCTCCGTAGCTCGTCCCGCCGGTTCTCCTGTCCCCGGTCTCGTGAGCGGTGCCTCGTTCATCCCAACGGACTTTCCGGGGAGTTCTGCCGGGAGGGCCAGTCGACCCTGCCTCGGTCGCGGTCCCGCACGAGGTGAAGGGGCTCGTCAGGGGTTCTGGCGTTTCTTCTTGCGGAGCCGAGGGGCTCGCGACGGAGGCTGGGAGGCGCCGCGGGGGCGCCGACGGTCCGGGCCCCCGGGCCGGCGCTCACTCAAATAGTCGCGGAGAACGATCGCGCCGTTGTGGAGCGTGTCGCGGGCACTGTAAAGCAGCGTGACGGTGCTGCGCCCGGCGGCCTTCAGGAGGGGGACCCAGGCCAGAGGCTTGGCGTCGAGCTCTTCCTGGTAGCGCCTCCGGAATTCGTTCCATCGTTCCGGGCGATGTCCGAACCACTCCCGAAGTCGGGGGCTCGGCGCCACTTCCTTCATCCAGGCGTTGAGCGCGAGCGCCTCTTTCTTCATCCCGCGCGGCCACAGGCGTTCGACCAGGATTCGCCGGCCATCCTTGGGATTCCGGGGTTCGTAGGTCCTTTTGATTCTGATCATAGGCGGTTTCTGTGGTCGGACCAGGTCCGAATGCCGAAGATCGCTCCTGGGCTGAAACGTCAGAGCTGAGCCAAGAACCTCGTCTTCGTTACAAGCTAACGCACGTCATCGAACGCCGTCGAAGCCACCTGGCCGGCATCGAGATCCGGTGATCTCGTGTGAACATGCTCCAGAACGTCTGGGGAAGATGGGCGGTGGCAAACCTCCGGGTGCTCCAGCAGTTCGAGGAAAGTGCGTCCTGAAGTGTGAGGGGATCACGATTCACGCGGCGACCTGGAGGGCAAGAGATGGATCCTCAGGACAGGAAATCACAGTGGGCGCGAATGCTCTGCATGGGCTCTCACATCTTCTTTGTGCTGTTCACCGTCTTCTGGAGCCTGGCGACGGTGAAGTCATTCTCTGCGACGGGATTGGTCGCGTACCTGATGGGCGTTTCGTCCTGGAGCCTGCTGCAGGCTGCCTATTTCCTGCGGAGGCAGCCCAGTGCGGATCCCCCGAAGCCCGTGAGCTAGCACTCGAGAATCCAGGATCCCCCGCGCTACCAGCGGAGGCAGAGTTCCAGCTGGAAGCCGAAATCCGGCGAATTGATCGGATTCTGGACGTCGTGGAGCATGCCGAAGTCGATCCTGAAGTTCCGGGACAGCTCCCACTTCACTCCGTAGCAGAGCTCGTACGAGGGTTTCGAGAAGGGGCCGAAGGAGTTGACCACGCCGCTCATCGAAAGGCACTGAACGACGAGGGAGACGTCGTCGAGGCAGTTCCACTCGAGAGCTCCCAGGGCACCCCACTGGTAGGAGCGCAGCGAGGTGCCCGCGAAGCTCTCGTCTCCGAAGAGGGACAGGTCCACCGCGAGATAGAGATAAAAGTCCCCGTACGACTTCGAGGCGGAGATGGAACCCGACAAGTCGATCGGACTGCCCCCGCTGAGGGGCTCGAAGCGACCCAGGGGAGGGCGCGCCGAAAAGCTGTAGGAAAACGCGGGAAGGGCCTCGTCCCCGTACGTCAGGGCGTTCTGGACCGAGAGGACGACGGCCCGGGTGAAGGGGCGGCCGGCATCCCTGTCGAGATTGATCGGCGGGCGACCCTGTCCGGGTTCGAGCTCGATCCGGAAGGAGTTGTTGGGCAGCCGGCCCCGGGGACCGAGCGGGATGGCGAAAGTGTCGTGGAATCCGTTCATCAACGGGTCCAGGATTCCGTGGACCCGGGTCGCGGTGTCGAAATCCAGCTCCAGGAAGGTCGAGTTCGACAGGCCGTAGGCGACCGACGCCTCCGTCCGAAGGATTTCGTAGTCCAGATTGAAGGATTGATCCTTGAGGGCGATGTCCTTCGCCCAGCTTTCCGTCGTACGCACCTCCCAGCTGCCGTCCGACAGGAAGACGGGGACCCGGGGGATGAACCCGAGCCGGAGCGAGTTGAAGAAGCCCAGCGCCCCCTGATGGTAAGGGCCGTAGCCGACGTTATTCTGGGAAAACCAGGAACTGGGTTCTTCCGCGCCTTCGCCGGAGCTGGGCGCCTGGGGGGAAGGGGGATCGGGGGGGTCCTGGCCCCAAGCCGTTTGCGGAACGGCGCAGAGGCAGGCCAGGAACAGGACCAGGGAAAGAAGAAAGGATGATGCGCCGGCGGAGCGACTCCGAAGGGGCCAAGGCCAATCGCCGGAATCCTGGTCGAGCACGCTTTTCTCCCTCCCTCTCCAACTCCGGTCCCGGTCTCTACATTCGCCCATCCGCTCCAGAATTGAACGCGCGTGCTCGGCGGGAATTTCGGGAACCTCGACGGATCCCGGCGGCCGCGGACCGCTCCTGGGCGACGTCCATCGCGCGGGGCAACCGGGACGGGCGTCGGACCCGGCGACCGTGGTACGGGCAGATTCGCAGAGCGACCGATGGACGGGTCGTTCTTCGCCATCGACCTCGGCCGGGGTTCTAGTCGAGCTGGCCGACGAGCTTGCCTTCGGGAGTGAAGATCTGGACGCGATCGTTCAGGCGGTCGACCACGAAGACGTTGCCGTCCCGGTCGAAGGCGATCTGCTTGGGCTCCTGGAACTCGCCGGGTCCGCTTCCGGGGGAGCCGAACGTGAACTTGAAGTGACCGTCCAGGTCGAAGACCTGAACCCGGTGATTCCATCGATCGCTGACGTAGAGCGACTTCTGGTCGGGGGAAACGCACATGTAGTCGGGAAGCCGGAACTGGCCGGGCTGATGATGGTACAGGTAGTCGGCGATGCAGCCCAGCGTGCCGGCGGCCAGGATGCCCAGGAAGAGCCCGATCGCCAGGCGCCACTTCCGAAGGACTCCGAAGATCGCCAGCGCGACCGGCGCGGCGATGCCCATGACCCAGCAGATGTACGGAAAGACGGCCTCCGTCCCGATGCGGAACTGCTCCTGCTTTCCGTCCTTCGTGTAGCAGACGATGAAATTGCGCTTGTTGAGGCTCACATAGACCCGGTCTCCGCGCACGAGCACGCACTGGGGGTCCTGGGGAAGATCGAAGGAGTGCAGAAAGCGGCCCTCGCGGTCGAACACGTTGATGCGGCGATTGTGCTCGTCGGTGGCGTAGACGTCGCCGTTGGTGTCGATGGAGCTCCCCTCGGGACCGTCCATCTGTCCGGGCCCGCTTCCGTGGCTTCCGATCATGCGGACGAGCCTGGGAACGCCGTTCTCGAGCTGAATCTCGGCCAGATTGTTGGTGGACACGAAGATCAGATGGCGGGGTCCGAGGGCATTCATGTACAGGCCGCGCGAGATGGGGGCCGGCTGGCCGTCCCCGTTGGTGTAGCCGTCGACGTGATCGAACTGCATGACGAATTTCCGGTTGCGATCGTACATGGTGATGCTGCTGGCGCGTCCGCCTCCGGCGCGCTGATCTCCGACGAAGATGTTGCCCTCCGGGTCGATGGCCATGCCCATCGGGCTCCAGAGATGCCCGCGCGGGGGAGCATGTTTCACGAACGTGTGCTTGTACCAGGAGCGGATCTGGGGGAGGAAGAGGGCGAACGCGGCGCCCAGGAGGCTCAGGGCAACCAGGGCCGCGATCCCGATTCTTTGGCCGGTTTTGCTCAAGCGGACGGACATGGTACAAAGGCGGCGGCGGCGGAACTAGAGAATTCTTGGGGGGTTCCCGGCGCCGGCGGCCGGGAAGGACCGGCGCGGAGGCGGTCCCGTCGGGATCCCGGGGGGACGTTCCCGGGCCCGGTCGATGCTCGATAAAGCTCTTCCCCGGCTCGAATTTGGATTATTATCTAAAGGGGTGGGGGGCTGCCGCACGTCAGCAGTAATAGGTCCGACATGAGCTCAGTCTTTCGTCTGATCGAGTACTTCGCGGTGCGCGTCCTGGCCGCGACGCTCCAGGCCATATCGCCGGCCGCCTGCGCCGCGCTCATGCGCGGGGTCGCGCGGCTGGTTTATCTTCTCGACCGCCGGCATCGCCGCCGCGCGATCGAGCATCTCCGCATCGCCTACGGGGACGAGCTGACGGAGAAGGATGCCGAGGCTCTTGCCCGCCGCGTCTTCGACCACATCGCCAACCACGCGGCCGAATTCGCCCACGCTCCCCGGCGTCCGAAGCGGGGGGTGCGCCTCCATCGCCCGGATATCCTTCTCGACGCCGTTGCGGGAGGGAAGGGCGTCGTCCTGGTCGGGGCCCACCTGGGATACTTCACGGTGCTGGGTCCGGTCCTCCAGGCCCTCCAGGTGCCGTCGACCGTCCTCCTGAAGCGGCAGCACAACGAGCGGCTGCTCCGCTGGTTCCAGGATTCGATCCAGCGCTGGTACGGGATCGAGGGCATCGTGAAATCGGAGGCGCTCGAGAAGACGCCGAGCCGCCTTCGCGACGGGCGCGTGGTCATCTTCTTCGCCGATCAGCATCCCATCGCGGGCGGCATTCCCGCGACCTTCTTTTCGAAACCCGTCGAAGCGGCCACGGGGCCGTCCCTCTTTGCCCGGCGTTACCATGCCCCGCTGGTGGTCGTGACGACATCGGTGCGTCGGGACGGGAGCCAGGACGTTCGCTTCGACGGCCCGGTCTCGACCGAGGGCACGCTCGCGGAGATCAGCCAGCGATGGCTCGACCTGCTGGAGGCCCGGATTCGCGAGCACCCCGATCAGTGGATGTGGATGCACCGCCGCTGGAGGGAGCCGGTCCCGGCGCTGCGTGCCGAGGCGGCGGCCTCCGTCGCCTGCGTCGCCAACGAACGCGCCCGCTGATCCGGACGCCCCTCAGGAAGGGGAAGCGCTCAACGGGGACGGTGAGGGGAACGACCTCCAAGCTTCTGGCGCCGGACCCGGCGCCGCTCTCCGACCCGGAATCCGGACGCTCTGCGTAACCGCCGGCTCCGGCGGCGGCTCCCCCTGACGGTGAGCTTGCGGGAGACATGGATGGGCGATCGTCTGGGCCGGAGGATCGGGGTCCTGATCCTCGCGGGCCTCCTCGGCTGTCAATCGACCGAGGAGGAGCCGAAGATCTTTCCCTCGGCTCGGCCGGCCACGTCGGGCACCCCCGACACCCTGGGGTCCGGGCCGACGCTTCCCACCGATCGCAGCGGTCCCGAATCGATCGAGACCGTCGCCCGCTTCTGGGAGGCGATGCCGACCGGCGTCACCGTCGCCACTTTCGGCCGCATCTTCGTCTCCTTCCCGCGCTGGGGCGATCCCGTCCCGTTCACCGTGGGAGAAGTGAAGGAAGGGAAGGTCGTCCCTTTCCCCGGCCCGGAGATCAACCACCTGATTCCCTCCCGGGCCGGCGAGACCTTCGTTTCGGTCCAGTCGGTCGTCGTCGACGCGAAGAACCGCCTGTGGGCCCTCGATACGGGCAGCGTGGAGTTCGGCCCCGTCCTGCCGCGCGGGGCGAAGCTCGTGTGCATCGATCTCTCGACAAACTCGGTCACCAAGTGGATCCATTTCCCGCCCGACGTCGCGCTCCGGACCTCGTACTTGAACGACGTGCGCTTCGACCTCCGGAAGGGACCCGAAGGGACGGCCTATATCACGGATTCCTCGGCGCTCGCGGGCGGGATCATCGTCGTCGATCTGGCGTCGGGGGACAGCCGCCGCCGGCTGCACGACCATCCCTCGACCCGGGCCGAAGCGCGCTTCGTGCCGTTCGTCGAAGGCCGCGAACTGCGCCGCCGCCCGAAGGGGAAGGCGACCCAGTATTTGGCCGTCGCGGCCGACGGCATCGCGCTCGGAGCCGACGGGCGGCGGCTCTACTACTGTCCGCTGGCCAGCCGGCGGCTCTACAGCGTGGACACGGATGCGCTTCGGGACGAGAGCGCGGTCGAGGAGGAAGTCGCCGCGACGGTGAGGGACGAGGGCATGAAGCCGGCGTCCGACGGCCTGGAGTCG
>DATGFI010000697.1:0-2127 GCA_035309205.1 Planctomycetota bacterium
GGGCAAGGTGAGCGCGGTGGGATACTACCGGCCGTCGGACAACACGATTGCCGCCTACAACATGATCCAGAAGGAAAAGGAGCAGCAGATCCGCACCGAAATTCGCGATGCCCAGGAGGACCTGGAAAAGTACCGGTCGAGGGTCTCGGCGGCGGAGAAGCAGATTGCCGCCCTGCTCCCGACGCTCCGCCAGCAGATCACCGACACCTTCAACGAGCGACGGCGATTGATCCAGACCGACGACAAGGGTGGGAAGGACCGGCGACTGGCCGACATCGACAACCAGGAAAGGCAGGCGGTCGAGGATCTGAAGAACGGGAAGGATTCGGCGGTGAAGGACCTCCACGACGCCAAGCGCGCGGCGGGCGCCGAGCTCGAGAAGGGGCGCCAGCTGATCGAGCACAATGAGGACGTGCTCGCCCTGCAGAATCGCGCGGTCTTCGAGACCCTGTACCACGAGGCCTTCCACGCCTTCGCGGCCACGTACCTGTGGAAGGGATCGGGGGAGAAGGAATTCCCCCGCTGGCTCCATGAAGGCATGGCCTGCTATTTCGAAACCGCGACGATCGAGGGAGCCCTCCTCGTCCACGGAGCTCCGCACCCGGTGTTTCTCCGCCTGATCCGGGAGAAGCAGGTACTGCGGACGACGCTGCCGATCGCGAAGATCCTTCGGGGCGGTCCGGAGGAGTTCGTGCTGGCGCACCCGATGGATGCCGCCCGGCAGACGGACTACTACGCGGGCTCCTGGGCGCTGGCCCACTACCTGGCGTTGAGAGTCTCCAAGGAACAGCTCGAATCCTACGTCAACGACGTTCTTGCGGGGAAGGATCCGGTCGCGGCGTTCGAAGGGATGACGGGCAAGACCTGCGCCCAGCTGGACATCGAACTGAAGGCGCATCTCGACGCCCTGAAATAACGCGATAGAATGCACGCGTGGATTCTCCGTCGACTGAGGGGATCTCCGGCCGCTTCCTGTATCCCGTCTTCGGGGTCTCCGGTTTCGCCGCCATCCTGTACCAGCTGGTCTGGCAGCGCGCTCTCTTCCGCCTTCTGGGAACCAGCAGCGAGTCCGTCACGCTGATCGTGACGGCCTTCATGCTGGGGCTCGGATTGGGCAGCCTGGCAGGCGGTTGGGTGTCGCAGAAGCCGGGACGGCCTCTGGCCCTCCTTTTCGGCCTGGTGGAACTGGGAATCGGCGCATTCGGCGTGATTTCCCTGCCGCTGTTTTCGTGGATGGCGGCGGCGACGCCGGAAGCCGCCGGCCTGTCGATCGGCCTCATCGCCTTTGTCGCGGTCCTCGCCCCGACCCTCCTCATGGGAGGAACGCTGCCGATTCTTGTGGCGTTCCTCGTGCGCCGCTCGGGCAACGTCGGGCGCTCGGTCGGGATGCTCTACTTCGTGAACACCCTGGGCTCGGCGCTCGGATCCCTGGCCGCCGCGGCCTGGATCCTGGGGGCTCTGGGGCAGTCGGGCTCGGTGCTCCTGGCGGCGGCCCTCAATCTGGCGGCGTCGCTCTCGGTGATCGCCGTCCATGTCCTGGGCCGGAGGCCCGGGTGATCCCGGCCCTCGTCCTGGCCTTCCTGTCGGGATTCATCGCGCTTTCGTACGAGATCCTCTGGTACCGGGCCTACGCGTTCATGTCCGGCGGCGCGGCGGACACGTTCGGCCTGATGCTGGGATCCTACCTGGCGGGAATTGCCCTGGGCGCGCTGGCGGTCGGCCGGGTGTGCCGCGACGGCGACCAGGCGGCGCGCGACGACCTCCAGCGGACGCTCTTCCTCCTCACGCTCGCCGCCAATTTCCTGGGCTATTTCGTCGTTCCGGCGCTGTCCGTTCTGGCCGTCCGGGGTTGGTCATGGAAAGCCGCGCTCCCGTTGGTCGGCATGGCTGCCGCGGGGCTGGGCGCCGTCTTTCCGCTCGCCGCGCATCTTTACGTCGAGCCCGACGAGCGTGCGGGTCGGTGGGTCTCCTACGTCTACCTGTCGAATATCCTGGGCTCCACCCTGGGGAGCCTGCTGACGGGCTTCGTCCTCCTGGACCGCTGGAGCCTGGCCGGCATCCACCGGTTCCAGATCTGCCTCGGGCTGGGCCTGGGGCTGTTCCTGCTCCCGCTGGCCCGGAAGGGAA
>DATGFI010000698.1:0-5672 GCA_035309205.1 Planctomycetota bacterium
CGGCGGAGGTGGCGGCCAGGACCGTCTCGACCTGGCGCGCCGCATGATCGATCCCCAGGTGACGCCGCTGGTCCCTCGCGTCATGGCCAATCGGGTCTGGCACCACCTCTTCGGACGCGGCCTGGTTCCCACGGTTGATGACTTCGGGAAGATGGGCCAGCCTCCAGTCTACGGAGACCTGCTCGACTATCTGGCGCTGCGCTTTGTCGAGGAGGGCGGCTCCATCAAGAACCTGATCCGGGAGCTCGTGCTGTCCAACGCCTACCGCCGTTCGAGTGTCGCCTCGGCACGAGCGCTGGAGATCGATCCGGGGAATGCGCTGCTCCAGCATCGCGACCCCCGGAGGATCTCGGCCGAGGCGGTCCGCGATGCCATGCTTGCGGTCTCCGGCCGCCTGGACCTGACGCCGGCCGAGAAGCCGGTGCCGATCCATCTCGACGGCTTCCAGGACGGCCGCGGCCGGCCGGCCGATGGACCGGTCGACGGGGCGGGGCGGCGGAGCGTCTACCTGGCCGTGCACCGGAACTTCATCTCCTCGATGCTGCTCGCCTTCGACTTTCCGCAGCCGTTCTCCGCTATCGGGCGACGCAGCGTGTCCAATGTCCCGGCTCAGGCCTTGATCCTTCGGAACAATCCCTTCGTCCACGAACTGTCCGCGTTCTGGGCGAAACGCCTGGCTGCGGAGGGGGGGCCCCCGGAACAGACGATCGATCGGATGTTCCGCTCGGCGTTCGCGCGTCCGGCCTCCCCCGAGGAGATTTCCGCTGCGCTCCAGCTTTTGAGGGATGTGGCCGAGCTGAAACACCTTGAGCCCCAAAGCGCCGAGGTCTGGAAGGAACTCGCGCACGGACTCTTCCAGGCGAAGGAATTCATCTTCATCCGATAGGGACCTATGGGACATCACTGCGGCAGGATCAGCGAGGCGCTGACGCGGCGCCAAATGCTCGCGCGGACCGCCAACGGGTTCGGCGCCCTGGCGCTCTCGGCGCTCTTCGCCGATCCGAAATCCGCGTTCGCCGACCAGACCGGTCAGCGCGGGGTGCATTTTGCGCCCCGCGCCCGGAACGTGATTTTTCTCTACATGGACGGCGGGCCCTCCCAGGTCGATACCTTCGACTACAAGCCGATGCTCGAGAAGCACCATGGCAAGAACCCGGCGCAGGTCATCGGCCGGGTCGAGAAGACGCAGTTCGACAACAACGGGACGGTGATGAGGTGCCCCTGGACCTTCCGGCGCCGCGGCCAGAGCGGACTGTGGGTGAGCGATCTGTTTCCGCAGATCGGCGGCTGCATCGACGATCTCTGCGTCGTCCGGTCGATGACCTCCAATTTCTCAGAGCACACGGCCGCGAACTACTTCCTCCACACGGGTTCGGGGTCGCAGGGCCGACCCAGCATGGGCGCCTGGGTGAGCTACGGGCTGGGGACCGACAACCAGAATCTGCCCGGCTTCATCGTCCTCAACGGCGGCCTGATCCCCGTCGGCGGACTCGACAACTTCAACAGCGGCTTCCTCCCCGCCTCCTACCAGGGCTCGCTCTTCCGTCCTGCCGATCCGCCCGTTGCGAATCTCCGCCGCCTCGAAGCGACGCCCGCGATCCAGAAGCGGAAGGCCGACTTCGTGAAGGTGCTCGACGCCGCGGCGCGCTCGACGCCTGGCTACGACGAGCAGTTCGAGTCGGCCGTGAGGAACTACGAGCTCTCGGAGAACATGGAAGCGGTCGCGCCGGAGACTATGGATCTGTCGAAGGAAAGCGAGGCGACGAAAGAGCTCTACGGAATCGACTCGAAGATTCTCGCGACGGCGACCTATGCCCGCCAATGTCTGGCGGCACGGCGCATGGTCGAGCGCGGCGTGCGCTTCATCGAGCTCACCTGCCCGGTGCTTCAGGGGCACGATCGCTGGGACCAGCACGGCAATCTGAGGAAAGGTCATGAAGACAACGCGCGCGCGGTCGATCAGCCCATCGCCGCGCTGATCCGGGATCTGAAGGCCCGGGGTCTCCTGGACCAGACGCTGATCCTCTGGGCCGGCGAATTCGGGCGCACCCCCTTCGCCCAGGGCGCCGACGGCCGCGACCACAATCCCTACGGCTTCACGGTGTGGATGGCCGGCGGCGGCGTGAAACCCGGCTTTGCGTACGGCGAGACCGACGAATGGGGCTACAAGGTCGTGAAAGACAAGCTCGAGATGCACGATCTGCACGCCACGATCCTTCACCTGCTCGGCGTCGACCACAAGCGACAGACTTTCCGATTCGGCGGCCGCGACATGCGTCTCACCGACGTCCACGGCGAGGTCATCCGGGAGCTCCTCGCGTGAGCCGGTCGTTCAAGCCGGAGCTCTGCTGCCTCTTCGGAAAGCCCGTCGCCGAGAATCCCACCCAGCCCATGATCGAGGCGGCCTTCCGCCATCACGGCCTGGACTGGCGCTACGTGCAGTTCGAAATCGATCCCGAGGCGCTCGCCGACGCGGTCCGCGGCATGCGGGCGATGGGGTTCCGGGGAGGCAACGTCACGACCCCCCACAAGGTCGCGATCGTGAAGCATCTCGACCGCATCGCCGAGTCCGCGTCGGTCATCGGCGCGGTGAACTGCATCGTCCGCCGAGGTCACGAGCTCGTGGGCGAAAACACGGACGGATTGGGCTTCGTCCAATCCTTGAGGGAGAGGGCCGATCCGTCGGGGAAGAATGTCGTCATTCTCGGCGCCGGAGGGGCGGCCCGCGCGATCGCGGTCGAACTGGCCCTGGCGGGCGCGAAAACCCTGCTCATCGTCAACCGCACCCGGGAGCGCGGCCGAGAACTCGCGGAATGGATCCGGTCGCGAACCGGCGCCGTGGCGGACTCCTCGCCGTGGACGGGTGATTACAGGATCCCCGCCGCCACCGACGTCTTGGTGCAGGCGACCTCGATCGGGCTCTTCCCCGAGGGGGAGGCGAGAGTCCCTCTGGATCTGTCGACGATCGAACCTCGGATGGTGATCGCCGACGTCATCCCCAATCCTCCCCAGACGAGGCTCCTGCGGGAAGCCCGGGCGCGGGGCTGCAGCGTTTTGGACGGTCTGGGCATGCTGGTCAACCAAGGCGTCACCGGCTTCAAATTCTGGACGGGCATCGACGCCGATCCCTCGGTCATGAGACGGGCGCTCGAGGAGGCCTTCGGCGGATCGTAATGGAGCGCCGCCGTGGGCGTCCCCGGGCCTTCCTGGGGACCAATGACCGCCCTTGAGCGCTCGAGCCGCCGGACGCCTCGCGTCGCCGCCGAAGCCGATCCATATCTCGAGTGCGGAAAAGAGGACACCGACGGGTCGGGAAGAAGCCGACCTGCCCGGAGGTAGAAGTGAAACGCGCGCTGCAACCGGAAGGTCCGGCACGCTCAAGGTCTGGATTTCCAAGGAGCTCCCCCCCGAGGGTCCGCACCGATCGAAGCCGCCGCGAAGGCGGGAGGAAGCTGAAGAGGGTCTCGCGCGGGAGGAGAAAGGGATCCTTCAAAAGTCGATGGAAGGAACGGCTGTACGACGAGCGCCTTCGAAGCTATAGTGCTGCGCGCATGGATCTCCGCTATCCGATCGGCCCTCCTGTGGCGACTCCGCCGACCCCGGCCGCTCGGCGCAATCATCTCAAGGATCTCGCGGGCGGCGTCACGCTTCTGAGGCAGGCGGTGAAAGGGCTGACTCCCGTCCAACTGGATACCCCTTACCGGCCCGGTGGCTGGACCTTGCGTCAGGTCGTCCATCACCTCCCCGACAGCCACATGAACGGCTATATCCGCTGCCGGATGGCGCTGACCGAAGACTTGCCGAGAATCAAGACGTACGACGAAGGACGCTGGGCCGAATTGGAAGACGCCCGGCTCGGCCCGCTGGAGGTCTCGTTCAGGCTGCTCGACGCGATCCATCTGCGATGGGGCGCCCTGTTCCGCTCGCTGACCGAGGACGACTGGAAGCGAGCGTATGTTCATCCCGAAGACGGCAAGACGACGCTGGATGGGGCCCTTGCCCTTTATGCCTGGCACCTTCGCCACCACACGGCCCATATCACGTCGCTCCGGGGGCGGATGAGCTGGGCCTGATTCCGGAGTTGGACCGGCCGCTCGCCGGAGCGGTCCGCTGAGCGGACGTGCCCAGACCGGGGAAGTCCCAGGCGGTCCGGATCCCTCGGCTGAAGGGGAAGGCAGGGGGACGTTTAGCGCGGCGGCTCGTCGGCGGGAGGGATCTCCCCGCGGAGCAGCTTCCCGCCGGAGCCGGTCAGCTTGAGATAGTAATCGCTCGGCAATCCTTCGTAGGTGACGAAGCCGCCGTCGATCGACGGAACCTCGGTCTCGCACTTGAAAATGGCGGTGGCTTCATCCACTTCGTCGAACATCGCGACGTAGGCCATCCTCGCTCCCGCCTTCTTCAGCGCCAGCCACTGGGCCCAGTAGAACCGTCCCTTCTGGCGGGGGATCTGGTCCAGCTTGCCGGCATGCATGTGGTGCCAGCTGAAGCCGGGGAAGACGACCGGAAGATAGTCCAGTTTCGCCACGTGGCACCACGCCAGGTCGGGTTTCACGGTTCGTTCCGCATAGCCCGCCGCGTCCTCGGGCTTTCCGAAGCGCCCGACGGACCAGGGAGAGAGGATGTCGGCCCGCTTGAGCAGGTCGGGGAGGGCGGGGTCGGGGGTGGCGTCGCGACTTCCGTCCCGCCAGTATGCGGGGACGCCGAGCATGATGGAGCAGCCGTCGGCCTTGAGCACGTCGACCAGGCTTCCGCACTCCTCAAGCGTGTACTCCCGCTTATCGCTGAAGCCAATGCCCCAAAGGGCGACCACGGGCTTGCCGCGATGGCGGAGGTAGGCGGGGTCATCGGTGATCTTCATGGTCGATCGCAGGTTCTTCCAGTCCTTTTCGACCTCGCCCGTGCGGCCGGCCTGGAGTCCGGTCAGATCGTACATGACGGCATACACGCGGCCGTTCAGGTTGGCTCCTTCCCGGATGGAGGCGAGCACCGTGTTGAAGTGGCGGGCCTCGCGCGGGTCCTTCAGGTCGACGATGAAGCGCTGGACGAACGCGCCGTCGATGCCGTACTCGCGCATCCAGCGCACGTGCCGCAGGACGGTCGCCTTCCGGAAGGAACTGAAGACTTCCGCTCTTCTCCCGTCCCGATGGGTCAGGGCCGTGGCGAATCTTTCGTCGATTCCTGCTTCGCGCAGGTCGGGCCAGAGGTCGACCTTGGTGTTGGCGGCATCGAAGGGCTTCGAGCGGTTCTTCGTCCAGTGCCCCCACCCGCGGCCGCTGCCGTCGCCTTCGGCGCTGAACCAGCCCTGGTAGCCGCACATCACTTTCCCATCGAGCGTCGAGGGATCGACGCCTCTCACCGACGGCCCGGTGTAGGGCTGGAGGGGATCCTCGGGCGGTGCTTGAGCAGCGCAGAGGATGAGACCCAGGGCGACCGGAACAAGACGGCGCATCGACTTCCCAGCATAGTGCGACCGGGCGATTTGGCAAGCATCGGTGGGCGATCATCACAGGCGCCCCGGGCTTGGCTCATCCGTTTGATGAAGAAGCGATTCCACCGTCCGGTTCCCGGAGCACAGGTGGGATCGATCGAAAGGAAAAGGAAAGAAGCCCTGGAGGAATACCGCGCTCATCGGTCCAGCATCGGCCTTCCCCCGCTTCTGCGGGTCAAGCGTG
>DATGFI010000699.1:0-4840 GCA_035309205.1 Planctomycetota bacterium
GGCGGCTTGCCCGCCCGAGCGGCCCCTGAGGGGGCCCGCCGGCCCCGGGCCCCCGACGAGCGGGGAGCGCGGAACGGAATCGGTTCCCCCGGAAGGGGAACCCGAGAAAAATTTGCAGTACGGCCGGCAGAATCCTTGCCGGCCGTCTCCTCTCCGTTCCCCCACTCCCTGCCCGTCGAGGTATGAATATTTTTTCGTACAGGGTCCGGTTCACCAAGACCGGCCGCATGCGCTTCCTATCGCACCACGACCTCATGCGCCTCTTCGAGCGCGCCCTGAGGCGCACGGGCCTGGAACTGCGGATGACGGAGGGCTACAATCCTCACCCTGTCCTGGCCTTCCCCACGGCCCTGGGGCTGGGCATCGAGTCCCTGGACGAAATCCTGGAATTCGAGCTCACCCGCTGGGCCGCGCCCAAGGTGATCGAAAAGCAGCTCGGCGAACAGCTTCCCGAAGGCATGGCCGTGTCCTCCGTCGAGGCATTCGACCGGAAGCAGCGCTCTTACGTCAGCTACGTCGAATACGAGGCGAGCTGCCCGGGCCAGTCCACGGGGTTGGCCGACTGTATCCAGCGCTTCCTCGGCCTCAAGGAGTGCCCCGTCGAGCGCGTCTCCGACAAGGGGTCCAAGACCGTCGAGATCCGCCAGTACGTCATGGCCCTCGACCTGGAAGGAGAGACCGTCTACCTGCGCATCCGGATCACCGACCAGGGGACCGCCAAGCCCGAAGAGGTGCTGCGGTCGATCGGCCTTCGTGTGGACGAGAACGTGCGCGTGAGAAAGACCTACACCGAAATGGCGGTGCGACCGTGATGGACAGCGACTCCCGCTGGATGCTGGTCAACGCGCTGGAGAAGGAGGAGACCCGGATCGCCGTGGTCCGGGGCGGCCGGCTCGAGGATCTCCACGTCGAGCGTACCAGCCACGAGACCCTGGTGGGGAACATCTATAAGGGCCGCGTCGAAAACGTCCACGCCAGCCTCCAGGCCGCCTTCGTGAACATCGGCCTGGAGAAGAACGCGTTCCTCCACGTCTCGGAAACGGTCGGCGAAGGGGAGGAGCCCTATCATCATCCCCAGCGGGGGCAGAAGCCCCGGGGTCCCAAGCGCCTCATCCAGAACCTCCTGAGGCCCGGGCAGGAAGTTCTCGTCCAGGTCATCCGCGATCCGTTCGGTGAAAAAGGCCCTTCCGTCTCGATGGAAGTCTCTCTGCCCGGCCGCTTCCTCGTGCTGACGCCGCTGACGACCAAGGTCGGCGTCTCCAAGAAGATCACCAATCCCCAGCAGCGCGCCCAGCTCCGCACGCTGATGAAACAGCTCACCGAGGCGAATCCGTCGAACGTCGGCTTCATCGTTCGTACTGCGTCGGGCGACACGCCCATGCAGGACCTGAAGAACGACTTCGAGTATCTCCAGCGTGTCTGGCACGCCGTCGACCAGCGCGGCCAGCAAGCCCGGGCCCCGGCCTCGCTCTATCAGGAGACGGAGCTCGTTCTCCGCACCGTCCGAGATTTCTTCTCACCGGACATCGACAAGGTGATCGTCGACGATCCCGGAGTCTTCCAACGCCTCCGGGATTTCTTCGAACACGTCATGCCGCGCTTCGGCGAGCGCCTCGAGCTCGACGCGGGCCCGACGCCCCTCTTCTACAAGCACGATCTGGAAAGCCAGATCGAGCAGCTGGCCGCCAAGACCGTGAATCTGCCTTCGGGGGGATCGATCGTGATCGAGCCCACCGAGGGCATGACGGCGATCGACGTGAATTCGGGCCGACTGGTGCGGGAGGCGAACCCCGAGGACCTCGCGCTGAAGACGAACCTCGAGGCGGCGCGGGAGATCATGCGCCAGCTGCGGCTGCGCGACCTGGGCGGCATCATCGTGATCGATTTCATCGACATGAAGCAGGAACGCCATAAGAGGGACCTCGAAAACGCGGTGCGCGAGGAGTCGCGGCGGGATCGCTCCCAGATGGTGATCCTCCCGCTTTCCCAGTTCTGCCTGCTGGAGATCGCCCGGCAGAAGACGCGGCCCAGTCTACAGGTGGTGTCCAGCGACCCCTGTCCCGCGTGCGGCGGCACCGGCTTCGTGAAGAACATTGAATCCATGGCGCTCGAAGTCATGCGCGCGCTCAAGTCGACGCTCGACCGGGATGACATCGCCGTGGTCGAGGCCCGGGTGAGCCCCGACGTGGCAGGATACCTGAAGGGGCGCCTCGACGACCTGAAGCAGCTCGAAGAGCGGCATAAGAAGCGCATCCACCTGAGCCCGACCCGAGAATTGGCCTCCAACCGGGTGGAGTTCTCCTGCTACAACACCTCCGGGGAAAAGGTCTACGATTTCGTGAAGTAACCCTTGCCCCGAGAGGGGCGGTTTGATATAAGGATCGGCCCATGTACGCGATCTTCAAAGACGGCGGCCGTCAGTACCGCGCGGAAAAAGGCGCGACCCTCGAGCTCGACCAGCAGGGCCCCAAGGAGGGCGAAAAGGTCGAGTTCACCGAGGTCGTCCTGCTCCATGACGGGAAGAAGGCCACGATCGGCGCGCCCACGGTCAAGGGAGCCAAGGTCCTCGGCGAGGTCGTGAAGAATTTCCGCGGCGACAAGGTGCGGGTCTTCAAGTTCCGCAAGCGGGAAGGGTATCACCGTACCCGCGGCCATCGATCGGAGCTGACCCTCGTCAAGGTCACGGACATCATCTCCGGCTAGCCCGTCCGTCGCCCCGCTGCGGCCCCGGCATGCTACACTTTGTCCATGCAGCGCGCCGCTCCCTGGCTGGTCCGCGTCGGTGCGGTCCTCCTCCTGATCTCCCCGTTCCTCCCTCAAGCCCGGTCGGACACCGGCAGCTTCGGGGCTTGTACGATGATCTCGGCGCTCGCAGGCAAGCTCGGGGGCGTGGAACGGCTGGCGGCCCTCTCGGGCCTTTTTGCCCCCGCCCTCGCCGGAGCGCTGCTTCTTCCGGGAGCGGGACGACCCCGCGGAGGTGGGGCCGCGCTTCGAGTCTCTACCCTGGGCTTCCTCCTCGTTAGTTCCTTCGGCTTGGCGACCCTGGGGTCGCTTCTCTTCACCGATGCTGCCACGAGGACCGTGACCCCTTCCTTCACGCTGGCGATCGCACTCTTTGCGGGCCCCCTGGTGCTCTCCGGGACCGCCCTGTCGCGATGGATGCAGGGAGGGCTCGACCGATCCACGGGGGCCTTCGAGCGCTCGGCGCTGGCCCTGCTGATGACGCTTCACGGCCTCTTCCTCGCCGATTGCGGGTGGGGCTACATCCTTCTGTCCGATGGAATTCAAAGTGGAACAGTTCGCCCCCTGGCGGGCGTCTGGGTCGGGCCCCTGGGAGGCCTGTTGGCCGTCGTCGGCGGATTCTGGACCCCTCCGCCCTCTCGTGCGGCCGTGGACACCGTGGCCGCAACCGGATAAGATTCCCCGGTCCGGGGGAGGAATAGGGAGACCTTCGTGGCCGAGATCCAGGATTCGGACTTGCTCCGTTTCCTCCGCGACAAGCCTATCGTACCGCAGGAGGAGGTCCGCTCCGCCCAGGAGACACAGCGCGGCGAGCTGGACCGTCAGGGGTCCTGCCGCTCCCTTTTCGCTATCCTCCAGGCAAAAGGACTCATCGACGACCGCGTCGCCCATACCGTGACCGCCGCTGGCTCCGGCGACCGGCCAGGCGACGTGACGCCGCACACGCCGACCGTCGTGCTCTCTCAATCCGACCAGACCCCGATTCCCGGCCGCCCCAGCAGTTCGTCGTCCATCTCCAGGATCCGCAGCGCCCGCCGACTCCCCCCGGAAGTCGAGTCCGCCCGCAAGGAGCCGAAGAACAACCTGGGACCTTACGTGCTCGTCCGCGAAGTGGGCAAGGGCGGCATGGGCCGCGTCTACTACGCGTGGGACGAGAACGTCGGCCGCTACGTGGCGGTCAAGGTCATCGACACCGAAGACGTGAACGACCGCGAGCGCTTCGTCCGCGAAGCCCAGATCGCCGGGCGACTGAATCACCCGTCGATCGCCACGGTCTACCAGGCGGGCGAAGAGGGAACCCGGGGCTACATCGCGATGCAGTTCATCGAGGGGGGCCCGATCGACGGGCAGAAGCTGCCCCTCCTGAGCACGCTCGCCATGATCCGCGACGCCGCCCACGCCCTCAGCTACGCCCACGAGCAGGGCGTCATCCACCGCGACGTCAAACCGGGCAACTTGATGCTGGACGGGAAGGGCCATGTGTTTCTCACCGACTTCGGGCTGGCGAAGGAAGTGGTCGGCAACGCGAGCGCGCAGCTTTCCATCACGGGGACCACCTTCGGGACGCCGCAGTACA
Organism: Planctomycetota bacterium; assembly: GCA_035309205.1. Lineage (GTDB taxonomy): Bacteria > Planctomycetota > MHYJ01 > MHYJ01 > JACPRB01 > JACQFK01. Next base: position 4,319 of record DATGFI010000699.1, read on the forward strand.
TGTCGCCCGAGCAGGCCCGGGGCGAGCACAAGAAGATCGACGGTCGAAGCGACGTCTATTCGCTGGGAGCGACGCTGTACGCGCTGCTCGCGCGGCGGCCCCCGTTCACGACCACGAACCTGGCTACCCTGCTGCTGGAGGTGCTCGACAAGAAGCCGCCCGCGCTGTCGAAGTACAACCGCGAAATCTCGCCGGAGCTCGAGATGATCGTCGAGCGATCGATGGCGAAGGATCCCTCGCACCGCTTCCCGACGATGGCCGCATTCAGCGCCTCGCTGGACGAACTGATCCGCAGCGGCCGGTATGCGGGGCGCTACGGATTGGCGAGGTCGCTGGCCCGGCGCTGGCTGCCCCGGCTGGCGATCGCGGCCGCCGTCGCCGCCGCATGCTGGTTCGGGCTGCCCGTGCTCCTGGCCCCGAAAAAGGCGGCGGTTCTCGATCCGACGCCCGGCCTTTATGCCGATGCAGCTTCCGCGTTGCGGACGATCGAGAGCCAGGACCTGAGCGCCCAGCTGCGGCGCG
>DATGFI010000700.1:0-2751 GCA_035309205.1 Planctomycetota bacterium
CTCGGCTGCGAGGAACAGGAGCACGACCGATCCCAGGAGCACGGCCGGTGGAAGAGTCGCCAGCCGGTCGAGAAGAGGTAGACGGTTCGATCCGGGAACCCAGGACTCGGGCACGGCTTGGGGCGGCATCATGGGTTCAGAAAGGCGACCGTCGACCGGAGGAGGACGAGGAGAAGCGCCTGAAGTCCCAGAAGAAGCCCGACCTGCGTCCTCGTCATCGACATGAGCGCCCGCATCGCTGGGAGAAGCGCGAGCGGCTGGAGAAAGATCCAGACGCGGGCCGCCTCGGCCCGGAGGAGTCCGCTTGCGCCGGTGATGAGGAGCGTGGCCAGACCGAGCGTCCCCAGCACGAGATCCCTCCGCGACGCATCGAACTCCATAAGCAGCGTCTCACCCGTGGAGAAGAGCAGAGGGACGATCAGGACGCCGCCGCCGAGGGCGAAGTCGTAGAAGTCGAAGAAGAGGCAGGGCCAGTACGGCCGGTCATAGCCGCTCGAAAGACGGCTTTGGATCTCAACCGCGTGCCGGAAGCTGCCCGCGGCATCATAGCCGGTCGCGAGTGCCAGGGCGGCGTGCCACCCCAGGAACGACAGGAACGCCCATTCGAGGCCCAGGACGGTCCGCCAGCGGGACGAGGCGTCGCGGCACTCCCGCACGAGTACGTGGAGCCCGTAGCCGGCGAAGAAGACCCCCAGCGTGAGCACGTTGTACGCGAATGTCGTCGAGAGAAAAAGCGTCGCGCCGAAGGCGAGTGCCGCCATTCGGTTTCCTTCCAAAGTCCTAAGCCAGGTGCTGACCAGAACGAGGGTGAAGACAGGATAGACGATGTCGAATTCTGGGAGAAAGACAGTCAGGGCAGGGAGGAGGCAGTAGAATGCGCAGGAGAGGACGCGTTCGCGGATTTCAAGTCCCCACTCCTCTCCCAATTGATAGAGGTAGGGAAGACCGAGCCACGGCAGGATCCCGAGCGACAGTCCCCCGAAGAGGGCGCCGCGGGAAGCGCCGAAGAGGCGGATGAAGAACTGATAGTAAAGAATCGGGCCGGGAGGATGCGTCGAGGAATGGAGACCCAGATCCTGGTCGCGATGAAAGGTCGCGAGCCATCCGGGCTTGCCGTCCAAACGAAGCGCGTCCGTGAAATAACTCGTCGCTCCCGGGGAGAGGACGATCGCCCGGATCCGCTCCAGGCCGCCGGGCTCCAGAAGCACCCCAGCCCCTTCGAGAAGGATCCCCGCGATAAAGAAGAGGACGAGCACCGGAAGCGGCGGCGCCCCATTCTTGAGCTCTCGGCTTTTCCAAACTGCCAGAGCCAAAATCCCGAACGAGATGGCATAGGTCAGAAGAACCCGGGAGAACTCCAGATCTCGCCAGGGCCATTTCCAATACCAAGGGCCGTTCAAGAAGGAGGGCTGGAGGAGGACGCCGACTCCGAACAGGGCCGCGATCGCTGCGGTCATCCAGAATCGGGCCCCGGGAGAAGATGCCAGGAGGGCGCGAGGGACCTGAGGGGTGGGACTTTCAGCGCCAGGCTCCCGGGTTCCTTCCATGCGGCGAGGGTCCTTTCGGCCTCCAAAGCTTTTCCCGGGCTTCTTTTCGCTATACTGCAATCGACCCAAAATGCCGATTGCGCCTCGAACGTGGTGGAACCTCGGCCTCGGAGCGATTCTCTTGCTCGTCCTGGGATTCGCGCTCCGGGAAAGGCGGCTCCAGGAACGGGACGGCTTGCCCGCGCCCCCCCGGCCGGCGGTCGATGCCGGCGCAATTCCTCTCGGCGCCCCGTCGCTCGATCTGCTCCAGATCATCTCGGTGTCCCAAGAAGTTGTCAATGGAGATTGGGCGAAGGATGCGGAGGGACTGAAGACCGGGGATGCGCCCTATTCGCGGCTTGCGCTCGTCCCTCCCCCGGGCGAATACGACCTTCAGCTCGAGGTCGAGCGCCGCCAGGGAGAAGACTCGCTCGACTTGGGGCTCGTCGCCGACGGACGGCAATTCCTCGTCGTCATCGACGGCTGGACGAAGGGCGAGCTTTCGGGCATCGACCTCATTCACGAGAAGCCGTTCTTCGGAAACCTGACAACTTACGGGGGAAGGCTGCTCGCCCTGAACCGGCCCACGGAGCTAGTCGCGAGCGTCCGAAAATCCGGCGTGACGCTCAAGGTCGACGGTCGGGTCGTCTTCCAGTGGCCTGCGGACTATGCTGGGGTCCGACTTTATCCGGAATGGAAGATCCCCGATCCTTCAAAGCTCTTCATCGGGTCCTATGCCACCCGGTTTCTGATCCGGCGGCTCGTGCTCGTCGACCGCACCCAGGGGTGAGCCAGAAGATCGACGCCTACTTCGGCGCCGACGACGAGACCCAGGACTTCCAGAAGCTCGACGCCTCTGTGCGGACCAGAATCCGGAGGGACCGGTCTTCCAGGACGAGGAATCCCCAGGGTTCGATCACGTCTCGAAAGGCTTCTAGCGCCGACGGGTGATGCCCGTTTCTGGGGAGATAAGTCCGCTTTTGAAGGCCGACCTGGACCTGGGGGTCCTTCGGTACCGAGATCTCGATCGCAAGGCCCAGATCCTTCGAGAGGGCCCCCAAGAGGTCTTCCACCGCGCCCCAGTCCGCCCGGGTGAGCTCCCGGCTCGAAAGCGCGGCCCAGGCCTCGGGCTTCCGGAGTGCGTTTAAGGCATCGTAAGTCTGAGAGCGGTCCAGGATGAATGCGGTCCCGTCGCGGCACCCTAGGAGCGTGAGAGCCTCCGCCG
>DATGFI010000701.1:0-2908 GCA_035309205.1 Planctomycetota bacterium
CGGAAATCCTCTATAGCGATAACCGCTACCTGATCGACCCCGACGGAAGCCTCAATACCGGGGTCTCCAACGGCGACGAGTTTCTGAAGCGGGTCGGTTCTCTCGGATTTTACACGTACATCACCTACAAGTGGGACCGGCAATGGAGTGGCGGTGTCCTGGTCGACCACGTCGAAGCGGCGGACAACCATCACGACATCACCAGCGCCTATTCGGGGTACATCACCTGGGCGACCAGCCACTGGAACCAGATCCGCCTGCAATTCACGCACACCGAGCATAACCAGATCTCCGGCCTGAAGGACGACAACGCCGTCTACGTCCAGTGGGCGTGGATCATCGGGGCTCACTCGCATGGCTGGTCGCAACGTTAGCAGTTCCCTTTGAGATTCAGGAGATGAGACTTATGAAAACACCTATGAAGTGGCTCGGAGCGATCGCCTTGACGGCGCTAGCAGGATTCCTGTGCGCCGCAGCGCCGGCGGCAAAGGAGCAAATCAAAGTTGTCACCACGCTCACCGATCTTGCGGATCTCACGCGCGCCGTCGGCGGAGATCTCGTCACCGTCCGCAGCCTGGCGACGGGGGTCGAGGACACTCACGGCGTCCCCATGAAGCCGAGCTTCGTTCCGTCGATGAACCGGGCGGATCTCCTGGTCCTCATCGGCTTCGACTGCGAGCACGCCTTCCTGCCGGCCTTGCTCGAGGCGAGCAAGAATCCGAACATCCAATACGGGAAGCCCGGCTACGTCGATTGCGCCAAGGGCATCGTCCCTGCCGAGGTCCCCAAGTCGACGGACCATTCCGAAGGAGACGTGCACCCCTACGGAAACCCGCATTACATGCTGGACCCGGTCCGTGCAAAGCAGGCGGTTCAAACCATCACCGAAGCCTTGATCAACAAGGCGCCCGACCATGAGGCGGAGTTCAAAAAGAACCGAGACGCGTATCTGGCGAAACTCGACGCCAAAATCGCCGAGTGGACAGAAAAGCTGAAGCCCTTGAAGGGCGCCGCCTTCGTCTCTTACCACGGCCATTGGTTCTACTTCGCAGAGCGTTTCGGCATGGTTTACTACGGGACGATCGAGCTGAAGCCCGGGATCGACCCCACGACGCGCCATATCGAGACCCTGATCGCTTCCATGAAGTCCGATCACGTTCCGTTCGTCGTCCGGGAACCTCAGTTTCCCGAGAAAGTCCCCGCGCTGATCGCGGAGCAGACGGGGGCGAAACTTCTGAAGCTTCCGATCATGCCCGGAGGCGTCCCGCACACGGACACGTACATCGAGATGATGGATTACATCGTGCAAACGTTCGTGGCTTCGGCGCCCAAGAAATGATCTCTCCGGCTGCGGCCGTCCGCCGTTGTCACCCGGACTTCGGCGGACGGCCGGGTCGGCTTGAAGGAAGCATCCTGAGGAGCGCTCCAGAGGAGTGTCGCGACCATGAGTGAAGCACTGATCCGGCTCAACAACCTCAGCATCGGATACGATCATCGACCCGTGCTGTCGGGCATTTCGCTGGCCATCATGCGCGGCAGCTTTTCCGCGTTGCTGGGGACGAACGGATCCGGGAAGTCCACGCTGCTGAAAACGCTGCTGGGACTTCTGACCCCGGTCGCCGGCCGCGTGGAAATCGAGGCGTCGGCCGACGCGCCGGTGGTGTTCGGCTATGTGCCGCAGACGACCGTCATGGATCCCCTCTATCCCCTGACGGGATTCGACGTCGCCCTGATGGGCGTTTACGGCCGCGTCGGGGCCGGGAAGCGTGTTCCCTCCGCGGAGAGAGAGTTTGTCCGGGAGTGTCTGGGAGCGACGAACTCCCTGGAGTTCTGTGGGCAACGATTCTCGGAGCTGTCGGGAGGACAGAAGCAGCGGGTCCTGATCGCGCGGGCCTTGGCCACCCGGGCCACGATCCTCGTTCTCGATGAGCCGACCTCAGGCCTCGATTCGGCGGCGACCCACTCCCTCCTGGAATTCATTTCAAAGATCCACGGGGAGCGCAAGTTGACCACGATCCTCGTCTCCCATGATCTGGGGCTCGTGCGAAAGCACGCCCAGCAGATCATCTGGCTCCATCAGGGGAAGGTCCTTCAGGGGTCCGTCGGCGAACTTCTGACGCCGGAACGCATGGCGGAGATCTTTGAATTGGAGATGAACTGACATGGACTCGCTCCGCCAAATCCTCTCGCCCGACTTTCTGCTCCGAAACTCCCTCTATGTCAGCATCCTGGTGGGACTGGCGTGCCCCCTCGTCGGAGTGTTCCTCGTCCTGCGTCGACTGGTCTTCATGGGCGTGGCCCTCCCGCAGCTGTCCTCCACGGGCGTTGCCTTCGCCCTGTCGCTCCCGATGTGGCTGAATGCCGCTCAGCCGGAACATACCGGCCAGAGGGAGCATCTCCTGGCCTTCATCGGCTCCACCGTGTTTTCCCTGGGCGCCATCCTGATACTCGCCTTCCTGGAACGGCGTCAGAAGGGCCTCTCTGAGGGCCGACTGGGAACGTCCTACGTCGTCGCGGCTTCGCTCAGCATCCTGATCCTCTCCAAGAACCGGTATGGCGAAGTGGGATGGCTGGATCTGATGAAAGGCGAAGTCATCACCGTCTCCAATTTCGATTTCGCCCTGACGGGAGTCGCGCTCGCGGTCGTCCTGGTGGTTCTGGGGCTGTTCTACAAGGAATTGCTCCTGGTGTCCTTCGATCGGGCCATGGCGATCACGCTTCGCAAGAACGTCGTCCTTTGGGATGTGGTGCTCTATATCCTGATCGGCATGACGGTGTCGATGGCCGTGCTCAGCGTCGGACCCTTGATCTCATTCGGATTCTTGCTCATTCCGGCGCTCGCTTCCCATCTCTTCGCCCGCACGATCCGGCAGTTCATGCTGCTGGCCTCTATGGTGGGAGGCATCGC
>DATGFI010000702.1:0-3125 GCA_035309205.1 Planctomycetota bacterium
CCGTCGAGGCAGCGCCGGCCAGAAGAGCGCCCGCCGAAACCAGGGCCTCGCGCCGCGAGAGCGTACCGTTCATGTGCAAGTCTCCCTTGGAAGGACAGGAAGCTTACTACTTCTACGCCCGGCGTCCAAGGAAGTGCACTCGCTACTTTCGCGGCCCCTGCGTCTCGCGCTCCAGGATCTTCCGGTTCGCGGCGTCTTCCATCAGCTTCGCACCCGGGGGCAGATCCGTCCAGAAGGTCCCCGGTCCCGCGTAGCGCAGGTGAATCTTGAGATCCTCCGGCAGCTTCGTCGCGAAGATGTAGTTCGCGTAGGCCTCGGGGTCGCCGATCGCGCTCACGTTCTTCTGGAATCGGTCGGCCTCGGCCTTCTGCATCATCTCGATCACGTCGGCGTCGGCCCGGCCCAGAATGCGCTCGCGTTCGGCGGACAGCTCGGCGACCTTCTTCCTGATCTCGGCGACCGCGACTTCCTTGTCGCCACCGATCGTCGCCACCTTCCGCTCGGCCGTCGCCCGGATGCCGGCCAGCAACTTCTCCGTCTCGGCGCCGACCTCGAGCACGCCCTTCTTGACTCCGGCTTTCAGCTCCTCCAGCTCGTTCATGACGATTTGGGTCTTGCGCTGCTCTTCCTTGGTCAACTGCTCCTCGGCCGCGATCTTCGAGTTCTGGATCGGCTCCCGCAGCTCGATGGGGACATGGATGTCCCGGACCAGGCCCAGGAGCACGTCGATGTTGCGCGACTTGGTCTCGTGGATCAGGCTGTCGGTGAACGTCTTCTGGAACTTCTCGCGGGAGGTCCCTTCGATGAAGTCCTTGGCGCCATACTTGGACCCTTCGATGCGGCAGATGGACTCGATCTGCGGCCGGATGATCTTTCGGATCACGTCCTCGGTCGTTCCGAAGCGGTTGATGATCTCGGGGACGTCCTTCGGAAGGAGACCCCAGACCACCGAGATGTCGAGCTGGATCGTGAATCCATCGCTGGAGGGGAAGGCGACGTTCTCCAGAGTGATCTCGTTGTATCCGACCCAGACCTCCTGGATCTTCCATTCGTTCGGATTCCGGTAATAGATGCCCGGCTGAAGCACGTGCTTCTGGATGCCGCGCTGGCCGGGTTCGGCGAGCTGGCCCTCCGGCGACGGTGCGCCCGTCAGGCGCGTCACGCATCCGACGCTGCCCGGGCGGATCTTCGTCGCCTGCACCATGTGCACCTCGTAGGCGAACGGATTCAGCCGGTACTTCCCCGGCGTCAGCGGCCGTCTCATGATGCCCTTCTGTCCGTCCTCGGCCAGAAAGTCGCCGGCCTTCAGCTGCTCTCCGGTCATCGACTTCACGATGCCGACCTCGTCCGCCTTGATCTCCACCACCCTCGCATTCGTGTCCGCGTGGTACTGAAGCGGACTGAAGAAGTGCCGGCCCTCGCCGTAGACCTCCGCCTGCACGCCCTTGACCCCAGCCTTGACGATGCGGTCGCGGTCCGGATTCGCGTTCTCGTCGCCCAGTTTGTTGGTGACGACGAGGATCTCTCCGGGCTCGACGTAGACGCGGCAAACCGTCCACCTCCAGAAGCCGACGTAGAAGAGGAGGAAGACCGCCGCGAAGCCGATGCCGGCTTTGATTTTGGTGTTCATCATCGTTCTCCTACTTCTTCCCCGCCTTCGAGCTCTCCAGGACGCGCCGGATGATGTCCGCGAACGGCCCGTCCGTGTTCGCCAGAATGTAGGTGATGGAGGGGGCCAGTTTCTGATTCATCAGGTACCGGACGTAGATGTGGCCGTCGCCGAAGGCGGCGGCGGCGTTCTTGAGGCCCTGGGCCTCGGCGGCGTTCTTGAAGAGGATGACGTCCGATTTGGCCTTTCCCCCGGCGACGATCGCCTGGGCCTGGTTCTGGGCCGCCTGGAGCTGGAGCTGCGCGACCGCGAGCTCGCGTTCGGCGGCGATGACCGCGACCTCCTTCTCCTGGGTCGCCTTCGTGATCGCAACGGACGCATCGGCGTCCGACTGCGTCGACATCGTCTTGCGGTCCTTCATCTTCTCCTCCATGGCGAGGAGTTTCTGCTGGCGCTCGCGCTCCTTCTGCTGCTCGTACATGTCGCGCATGCGGATCGCGATTTCGCGGTCCTTGATGGGCTTGGCGATCGCATCGGGAGGCGCGATCTCCCGGATCAGCGCGGACTGGATCATCACGCCCTGCTGCGAGCAGCTGTTCTTGATGCCGGCCAGGAACTCCTCCTGGAACTTCTCCCGGGTGACGCCCCCGATGAAGTCCCGCGCGAGGTGCTTCGACCCTTCGATCCGGCTGTAGGCGCGGGCGTTGGGAAGAATGACCGCCTCGGTGATGCAGGTGATGACGTCCCGCTCCTCCACGTACTTCGAGAAGACCTCCGAAACCCTCAAGGGGTCGATGTACCACTCGATCGTCCCCTCCATCGTGATGTCGAAGCCGTCCAGGGACGGAAAGCGGATGATCTTGTCTCCCATCATGTCGAAGCGGTGCGACCGGATGTCGATCGGCGTGATCTGCTTGACGTAAGGGTTTTCATAGTACGTCCCGGGCGGGAGCGTGTGCTTCTGGATTCCCCGCTCGCCGTTCTCGACCAGGAACTCGTTCGGATTCTTGGGATCCGCCCCCGACACCAGGGTCAGCACGCCGACGTGGCCGGGTTCGATCGAGACCGCTGGAGCCAGGACCACGGTATACGCGAACGGATTGACGACGTAGCGGCCGGGACGCAGGACGTCGGCGATGATGCCGCGTTCGCCGGGCCCGGCGATGACCGCGTTCTCGGAGATGGGCTTGCCCCAGGTCCGGATCTGGAGACCCACCTTGTTGGGAGGGATTTCGGTCTGGTCGCGGATGACATGGTCCCAGGTGTATGGATTCCGCCAGTACCAGCCTTCAGGAAGCGTATCGGCCTGGATGCCCTTCTGGTCGCCCGTGGCGAGAATCTCACCGTTGGGCAGATCGTCGCCGGTCTTGCGGATGAGGACGGCGCAGCGGCGGTTCTCGACGATGATCATCCCGGAGACCACGAAGATGCCGAGCAGGAGTACCGCAATCATGATCCCCGCGATGGCGAGGACGCTGAGAACCCCGCTGGTTCTGGAAATGCGTTCCATGGCGCT
>DATGFI010000703.1:0-4826 GCA_035309205.1 Planctomycetota bacterium
TACTCGTCTTCGGCCGAGAGCGGGTCCACATCCGAATCGTCGGCCTTTTTCTTCTTCCCCAAGTCGGCTTCAAGTGCGCGGCGCACCAGCACTTCCACCTCGGCGAAGCGCTTGTCGATCTCGACCGGGTTTACGCGGCCCTGAATGGTGAGCTTTTTGATGCGGACTGATCCGCCCGCAATTCCGAGCAGACACCAGCCCTTGTCGTAGGTGGCGTCGGCCTGGCTGATCACCTCCTGGTCACCGATGAAGAGCCTGAACACCCCGGCCTTAACCTGGAACCGCAGCCGGGTCTCGGCTCCGGCGACAATCTTGGGCGCCGCCTGAAGGATCAGCGCCGAGGACTTTCCGGGGCCATCGAGGCGGTGAAGCACGTGCCCCGGCGGATTTTGGCTATTCACGACGGCGTAGTAGCCCTTTCGCTCGAAGTTGTGGAAGCTCCCGAAGAGGAGCATCGTCTTGTCGCTCTCGAAGATCGCCGTCGTGTCGACTTCGAGGTCCCGTTCGAAGTCCACGCCCTTCAGGCTCCACGAGGCCATCGCGGGTGAGGCCAGCTTGAGCTCGCCCCCGTCCACGGTGACCTGGCCCGGCTGCTGGAAGGGAGTGAAGTCCTGCGCCTGGGCGGCATCGGAGAAATCGTAGGTGATGAAGAGCTGGTCGGAGCCAATCTTCCGGGCCGATCCCCGGAACGCCGCCTCGTTGTGAAGGATTCTCGACAGGTCCGGGACCCGGGGTTGGTAGGCCGCGTCCTGCTTTACGCAGTCCTCGAAGGCCGTCTGGGCCTCCTTCCAGAGCTTGCGGAGCACGAGGTGGCGCCCCAGCTCATAGGAGCCTGAGGCGCCGTCGCCCTTGTAGATGGCCTTGAGCAGATCCACGTAGGAGCGGTCCTCGATGAAGTCGATCGGGAAAGCCTGCTCGGCCTGGGCGCCCTCATAGGTGAAAGCGAGCCGGAGCTCTTCCCGGGTTACGCCCAGGACGGTGACGTTCTGCAGTATCAGGCCCCCTTTGGTCTTGATGGTGATCTTGAGATTCTTGAGCTTCTCGACGAGCGCCTTCTGGCGGGCGATCTCCGACCTTCGGTCTTCCTCGACCGCCTTCTTCGCTTCCTCCAGCTGCTTGACGGATTCCTCGCGCCGCTGGCGCTTCCGGCGGTCGAAGCCGGCGAAGGCTTCCTTTTCGCGTTCCTTCTCCTTGGCCTCGGCCGCCTTCTTTTCGGCTTCCCTTTCGGCGTCCTCCCGGGCCTTGTCCTCTCTTTCCTTCCGCTCTCGGTCGGCGGTCTTCCTGGAAATGTCCCCCATGACCTTCCTGCTATCCTGGATCGCCTTCTTGAAGTCGTCATCGACGTCCGACTTGCTCAGGGCGGAGGACGGAGGGGTTGCGGGTTTGGGTGCGATGACGGCGGGCTTGGCCGCGGAAGGCGCCGCGGGGTCGTCGCGCTCGATGTGTCGGCCCTTCTCGCCCCCAGAGAGAAGGACCGCCGCGAGGACGGCCAGCAGGAGGGCGCCCCCTCCCGCGGCGATGAAGAGAAGCACCCTATTCTTGCCGGCGCCCGGCGATGCGGAGGACGCGGCTGGGCCTTTCGGAGGGATCGATGCGCGGACTGCAGGGCGGGATCCCGACGAGACGGAGCGTCCGGCGGACGAGGGCGGTTTGCCCGGGCGCTCGGCCCTCGACGGGGGAGGGGAGGATGCCCCTAGACGCCGTTTGATAGGCTCCACGTTCACATTCCTCTGGAGATTGCCGGCGGTTCAATCCCAAGATGGGACACCGCAGCTCCCTTCGGGTTACCCGCTGGCGCGATATTAGGTTCGCGAATGCCTCGGGATGCGCGTTCCGATTTTCTCTGTCTGACGTTCCCTCTGCCCAAAAGTTCCAGATGAACGTCCAAGCCGAAGGGGCGGGAGAGAGGTTGTCCGATCCTCCCGGAACCGGCATTCGATGGAACGAGGACAACCCGGACCTCCAGCCAGTCCGACTTCCCTGGATGGATGAGGGGTCCCATCAGCTCAACAGATCCGCACCATTCCGCCGAATTCAGGATAGAATCATTCACCATGCTTGAGGGTGGGCGGGACAAGGTTTCCATCGATGCAAGCACCCTGGGCAAGCTTCGCCCTATTCTCGACGTCGTCCGGCAGATCAACAAGGGGCCCGACCTCCGAAACATCATCGTCCGCATCATGGATCTCGCGCTTGAAAGTACCGGCGCCCTCCGGGGTGCCATCGTCACGTTCCCCAAAGGCAAGTTCAAAGTCGAGCTCTCCCGTCACCGTTCCGGAATCACGCTGAAAAAGGAGGAACGCGGGATCTCCAAGACCGTTCTTCTCGCCGTCCAGAAGACAGGCCAACGCGTCGTGTGTTCGGAGGCCGTTTCCGAGCCGCGGTTCAAGCTGGTCGACAGCGTCCAGAAACTGAGACTCCGCTCGATCCTCTGCGTTCCGATCTTCCTCAGGGATAAGAACATTGGCGCCTTCTACCTCGACGACCCGACCCGCCACACCGCCTTCGGGAACCGCGAGATCGAGATCGCCGAGATCCTCACCGCGCACGCCGCGATCGCCATCGAGAACGCTCGTCTCTACAAGCAGTCCAACCAGGACCGCCTCACGCATTTGTGGAATCACAGCCACTTCGAGAAGAGGCTCCGCAAGGAAGTGGATCGCGCGAAGAAGTACGGCGGGAAGGTGGCGGTCGTCATGATCGACGTCGACGACTTCAAGAAGGTCAACGACGGGTACGGCCATGAGGCCGGGAACATGGTCCTGAGGCATGTCGCCAAAACGCTCTCCTCCACCGTCCGCTCCGAGGACATCATCGCGCGCGCGCCGGGTCCGGCCACGGTCGCCCGCTTCGGCGGCGATGAATTCGAGATCGTCCTCCCCGGGGCGGGGAAGGACGAGGCCCGGATCGTGGCGAACCGACTGGTCAAGGCGCTCGGCAACCGCAAGCTCGGGATCGACGGCAAGGTCCTGCGCCTCTCCATTTCGGTGGGCGCGGCCGTCTATCCCGACGATGCGGCGACCGGGGATGACCTGCTCCTCAAGGCCGATGAAGCCCTGTATGTCAGCAAGCGCGGCGGCAAGAACCGCGCTGCCCTCAGCGGCGATGCCTGAACTCCCGGACATCGTCGCCTACATCGGAGCGCTCGAACCCCGCGCCCTCGGCCGTAAGCTCACGCGCATCCGCCTGGCCAGCCCGTTTCTCCTGAGGACCGTCGACCCGCCGGTCGAGGCGGTCGAAGGGAAGGCGCTGATCGGGCTGGGGCGAATCGGGAAGCGGGTCGTACTCTCCTTCGAAGGCGACCTCCATGCCGTCCTCCATCTTATGGTCGCGGGCCGACTGCACTGGTCGGAGAAGGGCGCGAGGATCAATGCCAAGACCGGACTCGCGGCCTTCGACTTCGAGGGCGGTAGCCTTACCCTGACCGAGGCGGGGACGAAGAAGAGGGCTTCGCTCCATCTCATCCAGGGCGAGGCGGGGCTCCGGGCCCTGGATCCCGGCGGTCTGGAGCCAATGGAGAGCACGCTCGCGGAGTTCAGCCGGGCGCTCGAGAAGGAGAACCACACGCTGAAGCGGACGCTGTCCGACCCGCGCCTCTTCAGCGGGATCGGCAACGCCTACTCGGACGAGATTCTCCACCGTGCCAAGCTTTCCCCGCTCCAGATGAGCCGGAAGCTGACGGCGCAGGAGATCGCGAGGCTTCATCAGGCGACCCGGGACGTGCTGCGCGAGGCCATCGAGCGCCTTCGCCCGGGTGAAGGTTTTCCGGAAGGCGTCACCGCCTTCCGGGACTGGCACGCGGTGCACGGTCGCTTCAAGAAGCCCTGCCCCGTCTGCGGTACGACGATCCAGCGCATCCGCTACGCCGACAACGAAACCAACTACTGCCCGAAATGCCAGACGGGCGGAAAGATTCTGGCCGACCGTGCGCTCTCGCGGCTGCTCAGGGGGGACTGGCCCAGATCCCTTGAAGAACTGGAGGAGCGGGGGTGGTAGGATTAGGTGCCGCGGAGGACCTCATCCTCTTTGGAGGGACGGTTCGGCGGCGATCTTTCGATGGAACGGTGGTCGCCCGATGAGGTCGTTCGGTCTTGTCTGCTTCAACGTCCTCGTGGCCGTCGGAGGGGCGACCGTCTATGCGTGGATCGTCCGCAGCGATGGGATGAACCCCGAGGCCTGGCGGCGGGCGCTCTTCGAGGGTGGCTCGGCGGGCTTCCTGTCGGGCCTGATCGTGGGTCTCGGGGCGACTCTCGGCCCGCGCCCGACCCTCCCGACCAAGAAATGCCTGTACGCGCAGATGGGAAACGCCCTCTCCTCGCTCGCGGGCGGACTGATCGCGTACCTGTTCCCGAAGCTCTGGACGGAGTTCAATGCCCACATCGATCAGGCGCTTCTCGAGCGGGGCATCCTTCGCGGGTCGGGCATCGGCCTGATCCTCGGGACGATGTTCCAGTTCGTGGAAATCTACTTCAAGCGCCGGAGACCAGGCCGATAGTCGAAAAGCGGGCGCGGAGGGCACCCAGGATGGATCCCGTGAGCCCTTCCTGGAAGGGCTCCAGTCCGTCCCCCCTCAGGTAGCGCTCCAGCGTCCTGGGAATCCGGCGCATCCAGGCTCGCGCATACTCCCGGGCCGCGTTTGCCGGTCCGCGACCGCCGTCGAGCATCCGCTTCACTTCCGTCTCGAAGAACCGGACATGAGCTTCCTCGTCGGCGAGGATGTGGGCCAGGTCGGGCCGCAACCCCGACAGCAGCCTTGCGAACTCCAAGCCGAGGGCCTCATACCCGTAAAGATGCACCGCCAGCTGCGGCCACTGGCGGGGCAGCTT
>DATGFI010000704.1:0-3017 GCA_035309205.1 Planctomycetota bacterium
GGATAGACGGCTCCCGTCCGGATCCAGGTTTCGAAGTCTCGGATGAGGTCATCCGCCAGTTTCCGCCCGGCCTTTTTCGGGGGCATGGACAGGTCAGGGTCGATCTGGCGGATGGCCTTGATGAGGAGGCTGCCCTCGGGATCCCCCACCTTGATTGCGGCGCCCGAATCGCCGCCCCGCAGGAGACCGATTCGGGAGTCGAGTCGGAGTCCGGCCTTGATTTTCTCGGGGCCGTGACAGGGGATACAGCTGGCATGGAGGACGGGGCGGATCCTCTTTTCGAAGAGATCCGCATCGTCCGGGGCGAGGACCAGCAGGGCGGCGACGAGAGTCAGCATGCGTTGGTATACGGTATACCGTTTATGATACGCTCGTCAAGCGGGTCACGGCGACGAATTCTGGGAAGCTCCATAACGACCTTCCACGCCCGGGCATCTTCCCCCTGTTCCATGTGACATGGAGGGCGGCCATGAAGAATCGCCGGGTCCTGACGCTCCTCGTCCCGATCCTGCTCGGTGCCTGCGCCGGAGAATCGTCCTCCGACCGCGCCGCTCTTCCGAACAAACCCTGGAAGGATCAAAGCCACGACGAACGCATGGTGACGATGAAAAAGCTCGTCTATCCGACGATGAAAGAGGAGTTCGTCCGGTTTGATTCGAAAGATTTCAGCGACATGACCTGCGTAACGTGCCATGGACCCGGCGCCAAGGACAAATCCTTCAAGATGCCCAATCCGAAGCTGCCCAAGTTGCCCACGACCGAAGCGGGGTTCGAAAAACTGAAGAAGGACCACCCCGACGTCGTCCAGTTCATGATGAACACGGTCGTGCCGAAGATGTCGAAGTTTGTCGGCGAGCAGCCTTATAGCCCCAAGACTCACGAGGGTTTCGGCTGCTTCCGCTGCCACCCCAAGGACACGACGCCCATCGGGGGCTAGCACTCGGCGCCCGATTGCCGGCCGGATCAACGCAGGTCGGGAGCGCGGCCTGGAGGCGGTCGGCTTCTCGTCGCGATCCGGGCCTCGTCCCAGTCCGATGTCCCGGACGTTCACGTTTGTTGACACATTCCCGGCGTCGCGGCTAGCATCCCGGTCGGAAGGTACCGATTGATTTGAGGGAGGAATCTATGAAGCGCAATCCCCGTGTCATCCGGGCAGTCCTCGCCGTCGGGGTGCTCGCGTCCGCCGCCGGCCTCATCGCGGCCGCAGCCCGGCCGGCGCCCTCGCTGAGCGCCGACGAAATCACGAAGATCCTCGACCAGGCCGAGCAGGCGGCCAAGAAGGAGGAATCCCTTCTTCGCGTGAATACGGAGGGCAAGAAGCAGCCCACCCGAATGCACATCATCGTCGTCGACCGCGGCGGTCGGCCGGTCGGCCAGCGGTCGATGGCGGACGCCTGGGTGGGCTCGATCGCGATCGCGCGGTCGAAGGCCTTCACGGCGCTGGCCTTCTCGAGCAACGAGAATGCCCTTACCACGCGCAGCCTGGGACCGCTGACGCAGCCGGGCGGCCCGCTCTGGAACATTGGCAACTCCAACCGTCAGGAAGGGCTCATCGAGTTTCCCGGAGGCCTGCCCCTCTACCACCACGGGGAGCTGGTCGGCGCCATCGGGGTCAGCGGGGACGGCGTTGATCAGGACGAGAGAGTCGCCGATGCTGGGGCGAAGGGCTTCGAAGCCCCCAAGGCCATCCGTATCGACACCGTGACCAACAACGGAGTGCCCTACACGAAGTAGGCTGAATCTGGGTTCCGGAAGGGCTCCCCGCCGCGGGGAGCCCTTTTTTCATTTCAGGAGGGATGCAGCTTCTTTTCGATGCGGCGGTCGGGAACCAGCCAGATCAGGGCGACGAGGATGTAGAGGACGTAGGAAATCCAGGGCAGCAGGAAAGCCGCCCCGATCGCCGCGACATAGAGGCCCAAGGACAGCTTCCCTTTGGAATCCCTGCCGACCGCCGAGGCCAGCAGCGAGTCGGGGCCATGCCGGCGGACGATCGTGGCTTGCAAGATCGTGTACGCGAGGGCGGCACAGAGGAGGATCACGCCATAGACCGCGGTCGGGAGCCGAGCGAACGGGTAGTTGCCGATCCATTCGGTACCGATCGGAACCAGCGAAAGCCAGAAGAGCAGATGCAGGTTCGCCCAGAGGATGCGGCCGTCCACCTTCTCAGCGGCATGCAGCATGTGATGATGGTTATTCCAGTAGATCCCCAGGAAAACGAAACTGAGGACATAGGACAGGAACACAGGGAGCATGGAGCGAAGAGCGGGGAGGTCCGGGCCCGGGGGCACTTTGAACTCCAGAACCATGATCGTGATGAGTATCGCGATCACGCCGTCGCTGAACGCCTCCAGCCTCGTCTTCGACATGCCTCCGGCGCAGTATAGGTCTCCCTCCTTCCGAAGCCCAGCGTATTCATCGGGACTGCCCCTTGCGCGAAGCGGTCCGATTCGACATCCTATACGTGTCCCGTGAACTTCAACTTTGAGTTCGATCTCTTTGGCGAAGGCAAGAAGGACCGCTCCCTCCAGGGGCAGATCAAGGAGTGGGTCCGCGCCCATTTCAACCTCCCCCCGGAGGTGACCGTTCTCGTCGCCGAGATATTCTGCGACCAGCCGGGCTGCGCACCCGTCGAAACCCACGTTGCCGTCCTCAAATCGAGCGGACGCGAGCAGTATCGGATGATGCGCCCCATGAAGGAGGTCATCAAGCAGGATATCGCCCGCATGATTCCCAATCCCGACGGACACGGCGCCCGCATCGACCTGGACAAGCTCGGCGACGGGAGCCAATGGAAATGAGTCAGGTTCCCGTTTCCGTGCTGACGGGCTTCCTGGGCGCCGGGAAGACCACCCTGCTCAATCGAATCTTGAGCGAGAAGCACGGATGGAAAGTCGCCGTGGTCGAGAACGAATTCGGCGAGATCGGGGTCGACAATCAGCTCGTCCTGGCGACCGAGGAAGATCTCATCGTCATGAACAACGGCTGCGTGTGCTGCACCGTGCGCGGAGACCTGATCC
>DATGFI010000705.1:0-2481 GCA_035309205.1 Planctomycetota bacterium
GGACGGGACCTATGAAACCCTGGTCCACGACCCGCGCGTCCTGTGGCCCGACACCCTCTCGCTCGCCGACGACGGGTACCTCTATTTCACGGTGAACCAGCTCCACCGACAGGGGGAGTACACGGGCGGCGCGGATCTCCGGAAGAAGCCCTATACGCTCTTCCGGGTCCGGACGGACGGCCAGCCCGTGCGGCTCAAGTAAGGGGATCCGGAAGCGGAACTGTGCGGGCGCGCCTTTTGTGTTTACAGGCCCCCCGGCTCCCCTCGTATACTCCGCGCGATGAAGAAGGATTCTCGGACCTGCAGCGCCTGCGGAAACGAGCTCGAGTCCGCCGAAGGGGTGGAACTCTGGGGCTCCTGGTTCTGCTCGAAGTGCTTCGTGGGCCAGGCCGGGGACTTCGGGCGCGACCTCAAGCCCGAAGAGCTCGCCCGGCTTCGCAGGATCGGCCGGGAGCTGACGGGCTTCCTGCCTCCCGACATCCTGGAAATGATCCTGACGGGCTTCTACAAGCGCGCCTCGGGGTCGAAGAAGGCGCCCGATCGGCAGGAACTCTCCCGCGCCGTCGGCGAACTCCAGCGCATCACCGCCACCGCCTGCTTCCGCCAGATCCTGAATCTGCTCAAGACCTGGGAAGACATGTTCGGGAAGTTCGTCCAGGAACAGGAAGGCGAGATCCGCGACAAGGTGCGCCGGCTGACGGAGCTCGACGAAACCTCCTGAACCCGCTGGTGGGGCGGAAATCCTCTGCGGCCTCCCGGGAACCTGAGCCGTCCCAGCCCGGACGCCCGGTGTCCGGCCCCGGCGACGCTCCTAGGCCAGGTTGAGGTAGCCGTCCACCGAGAGATCCGGATTCCCGAAGCGCTCCAGGTGATGGCCGAATCCGTGGGCCAGCGCCAGGAGCAGCCGGTTGTGCGGGATCTTCCTGTACTTGATCGAGCGGCCCATCCGGAAGCCGAGGCCGCCGCCGACGAGGACGAAGGGGATGTCGTCCAGCGTGTGCGAATTGCCCTTGCCCAGCTCGTTCGTCCACACGATCGTCGTATGGTCGAGCATGCTGCCCTGGCCGCCGGGCTCGGGCGTGTCCGAGAGCTTCTTGGCCAGGTACGCGAGCTGCTCGCAGAACCACTTGTTGATCTTGGTGAGGCTCTCGACGGCCACGGTGTCCTTGTCCTCCTTGTGAGAGAGCTCGTGGTGGCCCTCGGTGATGCCGAGCCACTTCATTTTCGCCCCGCCGACCGAGTTGGTGTACTGCAGGGTGGCGATCCGGGAGAAATCGTTCTGGAACGCGTTCACCAGGAGGTCGATCTGGAGCTGGCTCAGGCGCGGCATGTTCTCGGCGCCGTCCCCCTTGACTCCCGGCGGCAGGTCCGGGGCGGGGACGACGTTCTTCTCGGCCTTCGCCGCCTGCAGCTGGGTCTCCATCTCGCGGACGAAGGCGGCATGCTCCTCGAGGAGCCGCCGGTCCTCCGCGCCGAGCTTCGACTTCACCGAGTCCAGATCCTGCCGGACCTCGTCGAGCACGCTTTTCAGGACTTCCTGGTCCTTGGCGCGCCCATAGAGCTTGTTGAGCATCTGGTAGGGGTCGTTGATGGGCGCGACGGGCTTGTTCGCCCCGGTGTAGACCATGCGGGTCCAGGTGTCGGCGCGCTCGGGGACCTGGACGCCGAATTCCAGGGATCCGAAGCGCGTTTTCGTCTCGGGTTTGGACTGGAGGTAGTTCTTGATCTCCTGGTCGATGGAAAGGCCCTTGGCCCAGCCGGCCGGGGTGTGAGACCCGCCCTGGATGTTGCCGGGGAAGAGCTCGATCCCCGTCAGCAGGCAGCCGATCCCGCGCATGTGGCTGTCGCCGTCGCCGCGCACCTTGTCGCAGACTCCCTGGAGGGTCAGCATCTGCTTCTTGAAGGGCTCGAGGGGCTTCAGGCTCTCCTTCAGCGTAAAGTCCTCCCCCTCGGTGTCGGGCCAGAAGTTCTGGGGGATGACGCCGTTGGGGCTGAACATGACGACCAGGCGCTGCCGCGCGGGTCCGGCGTCAGCCGCCAGGCCCAGGCTGGGGAGCTGCGCGAGGAAGGGGGCGGCGGCGGCGCCGACGCCCAGGTCGCGCAGGAACTCGCGGCGGCTCCGGTATCTCATCATGGGCTTTTCCCCTGGGTGCGGACGCCGACCGTCGCCGACGCGGCGATGATCTCCGCCAGCAGCTTCCGAATACTATAACCACTCTGGATGAAGCTTTGTCTCAGCGTTTCGGGACGATCCAGGCCGTGCGCGAGCACCGGCTGCTTGATCATGAAGTGGAAGAGGTGCTCGATGAAGGCCGCCTGGGTCTCCTCGGCGGCGGCCAGCGACTCTCCCAGCTGCCGGGCGCCGTTGAACTTGACCGTGTCTCCGCCCCGCGTCCAGTAGAAGCCCGACGCGTCGATCGGCTTTCCCTGCTCGGTGGTGCGGTAGCGGCCCACGGCGTCGAAGTTCTCGAACGCGAATCC
>DATGFI010000706.1:0-3743 GCA_035309205.1 Planctomycetota bacterium
CGGGCTTTCCTCGACGAGCTGTCTCTTGAGCTGGGACGCCGCTCCCTGCCCTTCGAGATGGGAGACGGCACGGTAAGCGTCGCGCTCCCGGGAGGCGAAGCCTCCGACTACGGTCTGCTCAACCTGGCGCAGACCTGTCATGCCACCGCTCGGGCCGACTGGGCTTCCACGATCCGCGAGCACTTCGACAACGCGTTCCGTTCATCCCGCGACGCCCAGGAGATCGACGCTCGGGCCGGAGATCTCGACAACGTGCGTCCCTGGTTAAAGGTGCGTCTCTATCATATCGACTACCTGTCCCAGATGGGGGACTCGGGCCTGATCCATCGGCAGCCGGCCGATGGGCTGATCGAGACCCTGGTCTACGATCTGCCGGGATCCGTCCGCACCGTTCCTCCGGACCACGCCCGCGGCTGGGGCCTCTCGGAGGAAGAGCTGTTCCGCCTGGGACTGGCGAACGTCCGGGCCGAGCGGCCCGAGCCCGTCCGGCAGACCTTCGACGTGGGGAAGGGCGCGGTCATCCAGGCCCTGGTGGGCGACAGCTTCTTCACGGCCTCCCATGTCCTCTTCCTGGAGGAGCATCTGGGAGGCTCTCCTGAATTCGGGGCGCTCGTGGCCGTTCCCCATCGCCACGCCGCGCTGTTCTATCCGATCACCAATCTGGGCGTGCTTTCCGCCGTGAACTCGATGATCCCCATCGCCTTCGGCATGTACCAGGAAGGGCCGGGATCGCTCAGCTCGGGCATCTACTGGTGGCGGGCCGGGCGCCTGCGGCTCCTGCCGACCCGGGTCACCTCGCAGTCCATCACCTTCTCGCCCCCGGACGAATTCGTCCTGGAGGTGCTGAACCGCGTGCCCGAGCTCCCCCCGGAGGCCTAGTCCCCGGTCTACGAGACCGTGACCTTCGTCATCTTGTCACCCTGGGCGATCTTATTGACGATGTCCTGGCCGGAGGTCACCGCGCCGAAGACCGTGTGGACCCCGTCCAGATGGGGGGTGGAGCGATGGGTGATGAAGAACTGGGAGCCGCCGGTGCAGGTGCCCGAAAGCTTCGCTCCGCTCTTGGGGTCATGGCGGCAGGCTCCCTTGTGCGCCATTGAGAGGGCGCCCGTCCCATGTTTCCGGGAGGAGTTGATCTCGCACTCGATCTCATAGCCGGGGCCCCCGGTGCCCCGGCCGGTGGGGTCTCCGCCCTGGATCATGAAATCCGAAATGACCCGGTGGAACGTAACCCCGTTGTAGAAGCCGGAATTGGCGAGCTTCTCGAAATTCGCCACCGTCTTGGGGGCCTCCTTGTCGAAAAGCTCGATTTTGATCGTGCCTTTCGTGGTCTCGATGGTCGCTTGTTTGGGCATGCTCATCTCCCTAAAATGCGCCGGCCAGAAATATAGGATGGGACGGGCTCGTTTCATACAATAATGTGATGAAGATCCTGGCCGCGTTCGTCGTCTGCTCGCTTCCGGGAATTGGCTTCCTCGATGCCCAGGATCTTCCGGGAGCCAAGAGGAGCGGGTCCGACCGGGCCTCGGTCAAAGTCGCCGCGGTCCGCCCGGAGAAAACCGAGGTCGCGACCGGAGAGAGCGTCCGGGTCGCCTTCGATCTCGAAATCCCCAGGGGCTGGCATATCTATGCCGCGGGGAAAAAACCTCTGTTCGGCCTGCCGACGAAGTTCCTCTTCGACAATGCCGAGGTCGCAGGAACGATCGAGGAACCGGCGCTCAAGCTCGTCAATGAACCCGGAATCGGCGACCTCGACTTCCACGAAGGGAAGATCACCGTCACGGTGCCGGTCCGACTGAAATCCGACGCCCCGGCGGGCCCAGTCAAGGTGACGGGGAAGATCTCCTACCAGATCTGCGACCCGAACGTCTGCGTGGACAACACGACGCCGGTCGCCTTTGACCTGAACGTGCGGGCCGCCGCTCCGGCCCCAGCACCCGGCACGGTCGACCTGAAGCTGCTGTCCCTCCATTCCTCCAAGGCGGAGGTTAAGGTCGGCGAAACCTTCATGGTGAGTGTCGAGCTGGAGATTCCCGGAGGCTGGCACATCTACCCGACGACGCCGACCACGACCGGACAGCCCACGGAGTTCCGGCTGTCCGGGGCGGAGGGCGCCGGGAAGGCCGAGGGGCCGCCGACCAAGACTCATCCGGCGGAAGACGGGCAGCCGGCCTACGAATACTACGACGGCCGCGTCACGCTCAGGTTTCCCATGCGGCTCCTGGAAGGCGCGAAGCCCGGGCCGCTCGACCTCGCGGGGAAGCTCGCCTACCAGATCTGCGACGCGTCGACGTGCCTTCCGCGCAAGGCGCCGGTCTCGCTCCACCTGACGGTGCAGGAAGGGAAGGTCGAGGTCGCGCCCGCCGTCGACGCGATTCCGCCCGCCGCCGGCGGCCCCAAGGAGCTTCAGGAGGGCCTGCTCAAGTTCTTGATCATCGCGGTTGTCGGGGGACTCGCGTCCCTGCTCCAGCCCTGCGTCTTTCCCCTGCTCCCGGTCACCATCACGTACTTCATCAAGCAGGGCGCGGGCTCGCGCTCGAAGAGCATCTTCCTTTCCTCGGTCTATGCGCTGGGCCTCATCCTCTCGTTTACGACGATCGGGATCGTCTTTTCCCTGGCGATGGGACCCGACGGCGCCCGGATTTTCGCCACGAAGTGGTACACCAACGTCGGCGTGGCCTTCCTCTTCTTCTGGTTCGCGTTCTCGCTCTTCGGGCTCTATGACATCAGCCTGCCGTCGTGGCTCGTGGGGAGCTTGACCAACAAGCAGCGGCAGGGCGCCGGCGGCTCGTTCATTCTCGGGATGCTCTTCAGTGTCGTGACCTTCACCTGCACCGTGCCCATCGCGGGACTCATCCTGGCGGCCTCGGCCTCGTCCGACGCGCACACGCGATTCATGGGCATCGTCGGCATGCTCGTCTACTCGTCGGTGATGGCGATCCCCTTCATCATCATGGGCCTCTTCCCGTCGCTTATCACGACGGTGCGCAAGAGCAGCGGCGACTGGCTGCACACCGTGAAGGTGACCATGGGGTTCGTCGAGCTGGCGGTCGCGCTCTTCTACCTGTCCAAGGCCGATACGGTCGCCGGGGTCGGAGTCCTGACGCGCTGGGTGATGATCTCCTTTTGGGTGGCGACGCTCGGCTTCACGATCCTGTATCTTCTGCGCGTCTTCCAGCTGAAAGGCGACGAGGCCGATCCCGCTCCCGCGGATGACGGGAGCGCGGCTCATCCGGTGCGGCGCCAGATCGGCGTGGGTCGCATGCTCGTGGCGCTGTTCTTCGGGGTAGTCGCGGTGTCCTTCGCCAGCGGCTACGATGGCCGGGCGCTGGGATGGCTGGACGGGGTCTTGCCGCCCAACACGGAGGGTCCCCGGACGGCCGCCGGCGGCGAACCCCGGGACTCCGCGATTTCGAGCTACGATGCCGCGCTCGCGGAAGCGAAGAAGACCGGGAAACCCGTCTTTCTCGAATTCACCGGGGCGACGTGCACGAACTGCCAGGTCATGAAGAGCACGGTGCTGGCGAGCCCCTCCGTGCGGGCGCTGATGACGCAGTACGTCTTCGCGGAGCTCTATACGGATCGGCAGGCCGATGCCCGCTACAGCGCCGGCGATGAGGCGAATCGGAGGCTCCTCGTCGACAAGTTCCAGGGCTACGCGCTTCCCTTCTACATGACGCTCGGACCGGACGGAACCGAGCGCTCCCGCATCCTGGGCAAGGTTTCAGAGGGAGAATTCATCG
>DATGFI010000707.1:0-2765 GCA_035309205.1 Planctomycetota bacterium
CCCACTCGATCGTGATGCAATCGACCGGGCAGGCCTTCATACAGAGGTCGCAGACGATGCAGGCGTCCATGTCGACCTTGAGGAATCCCCGGAAATTGGCGGGCATCACCCACTTCTCGTCGGGGTAATGCATGGTCACCGTGGGCTGGAGCATGTGGCGCATGGTGATGCGCATGCCCACGACCACCGTCCAGAGGCCCTTCACCATCCCCGAGGCCCAGTTGATGACGCTCATCGTGACCCTTTTATAGCACAGCCGCGGACCCGGCGCAAGCAATGCGCCGGTCCCCGGCGGCCGGCTACAGCTCGAGATCCTCCGGCGCCTTGGGGAACTTCGTCAGGTTCCGGCACCCATTCCGGGTGACCAGCACCATGTCCTCGATGCGGACGCCGCCCACGCCGAAGTAGTAGAGCCCCGGCTCCACCGTGACCACCGCGTTCGTTTCGAGGAGGCTGTCGCGCGAGCCGACCGACGGCTGCTCGTGGATGTCCAGGCCCACACCATGACCGGTTCCGTGAAAGAAACCGACCATCTTCCCCTTGCGGGGCTCCGTTTTGTAGCCCAGCCGGTCGAAAACCTTCTTCACCTCCTCATGGACCGTGCGCCCGTTTACCCCGTGACGGACGGCGGCGATCCCGACCTCCTGGGCCTCGAGCACCGCGGCGTAGAGCCGCTTCACCGCGGGGGTCGCCTTTCCCTTCACCACGGTGCGCGTCTGGTCGGCAAAGTAGTGGGAGTCGCCCGACCGCGGAAAGACGTCCAGAATCAGCGTCTGGTCCGGCTTGATCGGCCCGGTGCCTCGGTTGTGGGGATCACAGCCCTGATCGCCTGAGGCGACGATGGTGTTCTTCGCGATGCAATTGCGCTCCATCAACGAGACGTTGATCACCCGCTTGAGCAGCTCGCTCGTCACCACCTCGCCTTGGTGGTAGATCTTGTGCCCCCGGATCTTCGACTTCCGTAGGAGGTCGAGCGCGGCGTGGACCGCGTCCTCGGTCGCGCGCTGGGCCGACTCGATCATCCGGATCTCCTGCGGCGTCTTGACCAGGCGCTGCGGATAGAAGGGGCCGACCTTGGCTTCGACCCTGATCTTTCGGGCCCGGATCTGGTCCGCCAGCTCGAGCGGGAAGTTTCCGGGCACCGTACAGGCCGCCACGCCGTTCGTGCGCAGCACCTTCTCGATCACGTGGGCCATGGTGCAGCCCTTGCCGATCGACCGAGTGATCTCGGAAAGGGAGAGGACTTCATCGACCTTCGCCTCGTCCCGGCCCCGGCCGATCTCCAGATCGTTCAGGACGAGCATCTTCTTCTTTCCCGCCTCAATGTAGGCCACCGGGTCGCCGACGAGAAATTTGGTCGCGTAGAAGAGATTGGCGTCGGTTTCACTCGCCGCGTAGATCACATTCGCCGTCTTCATGGTCCTTCTGTCCTTCGTGCCTGGGGGTCTTCGGGTCTGCCTAGTTCATGCGGCACAGCAGGCGCCGGAGCTCCCTCTGGGCCGATCCATACCGCGGCTCCAGCTCCAGGGCCCGCTCGAGGTGCCCCACCGCCTTCCCGTATTCGTAGGTCTGAATGTAGACCCGGGCCAGGTTGAAATGGGGGAAGTGCCGGGGGTCGTAGCGTGGCGCCTCAATCGCCTTCTCGAACCAGGGAATCGCCTCTTCCCAGCAGCCCAGCTCGATGAGATAGGCCCCGATGTCGTTGTAGGGATTGCCGAAGTCCGGGTCGACCTCAATCGCCCGTTTGCATTCGGAGATCGCCTCGCGGTATCGACGCTGGAAACTGTAGGTCCAGCCCAGAAAGGTGTGAGCTTCGGCCGTGGGTCCGAGCGCGATGGACCTCCGGTACAGGCTGATGGCGTTCTCGAGCTCTCCCGCCATCTGGGCCTCGTAGGCCCGGCGGAAGAGCTCCTCGGCGGACTCACTCATGGTAGAGTCCCGGCGAGATCTCGCGCCGAATCCGCTCGTCCACCTCTTTCAGGAGCTCGAGATTCGCCACGAGGCAGCGGTACTCGATCGGAAACGCATAGAGATTCAGCAGCAGGCCCGCGCCGGAGAGGGCCCAGTGGATCCAGGCCCAGTCCCCCAACGCCTTGGTATGGGCGCCGCCGCCCAGGATGACGCCCGCTCCCACCAGGAGCGGAGCAAAGGTCGCCGCCGGCATAACCTGCATCTTCATCTTCCGGAGGCGTTTCACCACGTCGGCATCGCCGCCCACGACCTCGATCGCCTGCTTGATCTCCTTCCCGCTTCCGATGAAGTGAAACATCACCATCACCTGGAGAATGGAGACGTAAACGCCCACGAAGACGCCCAGCACCATGTGCCAGCCGACCAGGCCGGGCATCCCTCTTTTCGTCAGGACGCCCAGGACGCCCTCGCCAGCCATGAAGGCCACGGCCCAGAACGCCATTCCCGCGAAGATGCGATGCATGAGTGACGGGCGTTTTATCCGCTCCGCCCCGTGAATTCAAGTCCCCTATTCAAAGCGGTTCGCCCACAATTCGAAGATCTGCTCGAGATCCTGGCCCGAAAGAGGCGTCGCCTGGGGGGCCGTCACGACCTCATCCAGGTGCGCCAGGCTCGAGACCCGGATCATCGCCGCGCTCACCGATTCGTTCGCCAGGACGAACTGGACCGCCGCCTGGACAAGCGTCCGGCCGGGTTTGACCAGGACCTTCAGAGCCTCCACCCGATGCCCCAAGGAAGGATCCTTCCGCCCGGCCAGGACCCCCCCCGCCAGAACGTGGACCGCAAGAACGCCT
>DATGFI010000708.1:0-2868 GCA_035309205.1 Planctomycetota bacterium
TGATCTACAAGCTGTACCGCCACCTCATGCAGATGTCCTGGACCAATCCCAGCAAGGACACGCCGGGGCTCTTGCTCGACTTCGTGTCGCCGGAGGAGATCCGGGAGTACTATCATGCGCACGAGGCCCAGTTCCAGGCCATCGAGACCATCGCGTTCATCCGGATCGGCCTGCAGTACTCCACCCCGCAGGAACGGGAGCTCAAGCTGCAGCTGGCGGAGTCCCTGGAGCGGAAGCTGAAGCAGGGGGCCGAGTTCACGATGCTCGCCTTCTTCTACTCGGACGTGAACCGTGCGAAGGCCTTCCGAGACCGCGGGGTCACGCGGAAGGACCTGGAGGGCTTCTACACCCCCGAGACGGTCCACTTCCTCTTCGACGTCCTGAAGGAAGGCGAGGTGAGCGGCATCGTCGAGGACGGGAAGACGCTCAACATCTTCAAGATGGAGCAGAAATTCGCCCAGAAGCAGGAGACCTTCGAGGAGGCGCAGCTCAAGATCCGGGCCAACCTGGAGAACCAGTACCGGGAAGCCAACCGCAAGAAGCTGCGGGACCATCTTCGCAAGGATGCCTACCTCTGGCCCGCCGATCTCTTCGACAAGGACTAAGGCGTGCCCAAGAAGCTCCTGGTGGTCCGCGCCCGCGGGCTCTCGGCCGACCAGGCCGTCCGCGGCGATATGGCCTGGAACGTCTCCGACCTGATCGCCGACGGCTCGTTTGCCCCGATCCTGGGGACTCCGGACCTCGACCGGGTCGCCAGCGGCCTCTCCGGGGACCGGGTGACGGTGGTCGACGTTCCCTATCAGGATGCCGCCTCGTTCGACGATTCCCTGGGCAAGCTGCGGGCCTCCTCCCCGGGGGCCGTGATCGCGATCCTCTCCGAGTCGGTCTTCATCAGCCAGCACTACTTCCGCGAGATCAAGCCCGGGTCCCCCGTGGCCTCGGGCGACGTTCCACGCCTCCTCGAAGAGATGCTGAAGTAGGGCGCCGGGGCCGTGAACGTCGATCGCCTGCGCTCCAATCTGGACGCCGTCCGCGCCCGGATCGCGGAGGCCTGCCGCCGTTCGAAGCGCGATCCCTCGGGGGTGACGCTGATCGTCGTGACCAAGTCCGTCCCGGCCCCGATCATTCCCCGCCTGGGGGAGCTGGGGGTGGAGGACATCGGCGAGAACCGGCCGGTCGAAGCGGTCTCCCGGGTCGGCTCCCTCCAGGGGTTCCGGCGGCACATGATCGGTCACCTGCAGACGAACAAGCTGCAGAAGGCCCTCTCCTGGGCGGACACCATCCACTCGGTCGACCGGCCCTCGCTCGTTCGGGCGCTCGAAGAGAGCAATAAGAAAGTGCCCATTTTCGTTCAAGTGAACGTCAGCGGAGAGACGTCCAAGGGAGGGTACGCCCCGGAGGACGCGGAAGCGGCCGTCGCCCAGGCCCGCCGGAGCCTCGAGGTGCGGGGCCTCATGACGATGGCCCCCGAGGGAGCCGACGCGCGGCCCCATTTCCGGCGGCTGCGCGAACTGGCGGCGAGAATCGGTGTGCCCCAGCTGTCCATGGGCATGTCCCAGGACTACGAGGTCGGCGTCGAGGAGGGAGCCACCCACGTTCGAATCGGGACTGCCATTTTTGAGGGGGTTCAGTTATAATGCAGGGAGCACCTTCGAGACGGCATCTTAGGGAGGAAGATCCCTCGCGACCGGCCGGAATCCGTGACGAGAAACCGATTTCGGGCTATTGCCTGTAGAGGATAGACGGACAGACGATTCTATGCCGCTACTTGTCGTCGAAAAGGGACACGACAAAGGCAAGGCTATCCCCATTCCCACCGGCGGGACGGTCATCATCGGCCGCGACTCCTCCACCGCCCTCCCGCTCCGGGACACCATGACCTCCCGCATGCACTGCAAGATCCAGCAGCAGGAGGACGGCTACTACCTCACCGATCTCGAAAGCATGAACGGCACCTTCCTCAACGGCGAGAAGGTCCGCGAGACCATCAAGCTCGACCACGGCGACCTCATCAAGATCGGCGACACGCTCTTCACCTTCCAGTCTGACGACTCGACCGCGACCTCGCTCGCCGGGCAGCGCATCGGGGGCTACCGCATCATCGAGCGCGTCGGCCGCGGCGGCATGGGAACGGTCTACAAGGCCGAGCAGGTCGACCTGCAGCGCGTCGTCGCCCTCAAGGTGATCTCGGAGGAGCACACGAAGGACAAGGACTTCGTCGAGCTCTTCATCCACGAGGCGCGCGCGGCGGCGAAGCTGAACCACCCCAACATCGTCCAGGTCTACGACGTGAAGCGGCACAACGAGTACTACTATTTCTCGATGGAGTTCGTCTCCGGCGGAAGCGTTCAGGAGATCCTGAACAAGCAGAAGAAGATCTCCGCCGACCAGGCCGTGCAGATGGTCCTCGACGCGGCCAAGGGGCTCGATTACGCGCACAAGAAGGGGATCATCCACCGCGACGTGAAGCCCGACAACCTGATGCTCTCGGAGACGGGGGTGATCAAGATCGGGGACATGGGCCTGGCGCGGGGCCTGGAGGAGAAAGTCGGCCCCGAGGAGGAGACCTCGGTGATCGGCACGCCGCACTACATCGCGCCGGAGCAGGTGCTGGGGCGGCCGGCCGACTTCCGTTCCGACATCTATTCGCTGGGGGCCACCGCCTACCGGATGCTGGCGGGAGTCACGCCGTTCTCCGCGCCCAGCGTCCGGGATCTGGTGAACAAGAAGGTCCGCGAGGACGCCGCCTCGATCGTCGAACACTCGCCGGAGGTCCCGCGGCCGGTCGCCGACGTCGTGGCGCGCATGATGTCGCGCGACCCGGACCGCCGGTATCAGTCGATGACGGAGGTCATCACGGACCTCGAG
>DATGFI010000709.1:0-2549 GCA_035309205.1 Planctomycetota bacterium
CTCATCTGCGTGCTCAGGGACGAAGGGACGCCCGTGACCGTCGACGCCCGCCTTTCGGGGCGCAGCCAGTCGATCACCCTCCTTCACGTGGCGGAGGCGCCGTGATCGAGGTCCAGAACCTGACGAAGAACTATGAAGGCCACTGGGCCGTCCGGGGCGTGAGCTTCCACGTCCAGGAAGGCGACATCTTCGGCTTCATCGGACCCAACGGCGCCGGAAAGACCACGTCGATCCGCATCATGAGCACGCTCCTGGAGCCGACCTCGGGGACGGTGAAGGTCGGCGGGCGCAATGTGGTCGGAGACGCTGAGGCGGTTCGGCGCCTGATTGGCTTCATGCCCGACAATTTCGGGGTCTACGAACGCATCACAGTGTGGGAATATCTCGACTTCTTCGCCGCCGCCTATGGCATCGAGCGCCGCCGGCGCGCCGTCGCCATCGACGGCATCATGGAACTCACGGATCTCAAGGGCCTCCGCGACCGGCTCACGGGAGAACTCTCCAAGGGCATGCGCCAGCGCCTCTGCCTCGCCAAGACCCTCGTGCACGACCCGAAGGTGCTCATCCTCGACGAGCCCGCCAACGGGCTCGATCCCCGCGCCCGCATCGAGTTCCGCGCCCTGCTCAAGGAACTGCGCGCGATGGGGAAGACCATCCTCATTTCCTCGCACATCCTCACCGAACTCTCGGATATCTGCAGCTCCGTCGCGATCCTGGAAAAGGGGAAGCTCGTCGCCTCGGGATCCATTGATTCGATCAAGACGGCCCTTCAGCCGGGCCTGGCCTTCAGGCTCGACGTCCTGGACGGGGCCGACGCCGCGTGCCGCATCCTCGAATCCCTTCCGGGGATTTCGGGCGCGAAGACCGAGGGAGGCTCCCTGCGCTTCCAGTTCGGCGCAGGCCGGGACCAGATCCCCGACCTCGTCCGCTCGCTGGTCGCACGCGGCGTTGCCATCACGGGACTCCAGGAGGAGAAGACCGACCTCGAAGGACTCTTCATGCGGCTGACCAAGGGGGAGGTCTCTTGAACGCGGAACCAGGCGCGGACCGGGAGCCCTTGCACGCGCGCGTCGCGGCGCTTCTGGAACTCGCCTTCAATCCCATCATGCTGAAGGAGCTTCGTGCGAGCCTCCGCGGCACCCGCTTCTTCGTATCGCACCTCGTGATCCTGTGCCTGTTCGCCGGCGGCCTTATGCTGGCCTTCCTGTCAATGCTCCCGGCGCGGGCGGGGGGAGCGGACGATCCGGGAGATCCCTCGGCCATCGGCCGCGCCGTCTACCTGATCACCCAGCTTCTCCAGCTGGGCGTCGCGTTCCTCGTCGTGCCCGGCCTGGCCGCCACGTCGATATCCACCGAACGCGAAAGCCTCACTCACGAGCTCCTGCTGACGACGACCATGACCGCGCGGCAGATCGTCTGGGGCAAGTTCACGGCGGCCATGACCCAGGCCTTCACGCTGTTCGTGTCGATGGTCCCCCTGGTCAGCCTCTGCTTCCTCTTCGGCGGCGTGACGGTCTACCAGATCCTGGCCAACTACGCGTTCCTCTTCGGACTCTCCGCGGTCATGATTGCCTACGCCCTGTCCATGTCCGCCAACGCCAGGTCCACCCAGCGCGCCGTGGGCTCCGTCTACGGCCTGACGCTGCTCGGCGGGATCATCCTGCTGGTCGTGCTGGGATTGACACGAAACACGGAATTCTTCGAAGCTCTGGCCGTCGCGTACGGCTTCGTCTCCCCCGCGGAGATGAGCCGGGCGGCGTCGATGGACGTCATGAGCCGCGTGCTGTATGTCCACCTGGCCCCCGGTTTCCTCTGGGCGGCGCTCGTCTCGCTCTTCTTCATCAATGCCACCAACCGGCTCAAGCCGATCTTCGCCAACCGATCCACCCCGCTGAGGATCTACTTCGTGTTCGTGATCTTCGCGGCCGGCCTGATCACCACCCTGGCGCTGCGGCACTCGGTGTCCCCGACCTCGGCCGCGGACGAGCGCTCCTACGCGCTCATGGCCTATTCGATCGTGGCGCTCACGGTCTCGCTCTTGCGCGCGCTGTTCGCCTGCGAGGATCCCGTCCTGCCTCCCTACCTGGCACTGGAAATCGGTTCGTGGAAGGGCTGGCGCCGGGCGCAGCGGATCCTCTGGCCCGGCTCCGGATCGGGCTCCCTCTTCACGATCCTCACGGTCTCCCTCTTCCTCGCCGCATCATTCGCCGGCTTCCGCGGCTTCGCCCGAGACTTCGACCGGGGCGCCTGGGCGGGGTCCTGGACCTGGCTGCCCCTGGCTTCGGCCTTCCTCATGGTGTTCTGCTGGACGGTGTTCACGTCGCTTCTGGCCCGCTGGCTCGCCGCCCTCATGCCGGATCGGCCGCTCCTGCTGCGGACGCTCCTGATCCTGTCCTGCCTCTTCCTGGCCCTGGCTCCCCTGATCCACTGGGCCATCGCGGAGGCCATCGACCGCGACCCGCTGGACCTCCAGCGCAGAAACGGCCCCGTCACGCTGGCGCTCAGCCCGATCATGGCGGTGCTGTCGGCGCTCGACTTGAGCCCCGGCC
>DATGFI010000710.1:0-9097 GCA_035309205.1 Planctomycetota bacterium
TCAGAAGCTCGTCGACCGTCGCAAGGCCCAGCGCCTCCGCTGCCTTCTCGTATCTACCCAGGGCGGGGCTTTCCGGAGAGCGCGAGCGGAGCGCGCTCAGATTGGCACGGACCGTGTCGGCCAGCAGGCAAGCGCAGCCGACGCCGTGCGGAATCGAGCAGCGTCCCCCCAGCGGGGCGGCCAGACCATGGACGGCGCCGAGGCCTGCATTCGCGAGCACCATGCCGCCCCAAAGGCTGGCTTGCGACATCGATCCGAAGGCGTCCTTCCCCGACGCAATCCCCCGAAGCCCCTCGGCGGCCAGCGCGAGGCCCGGGAGCGCCAGCGCATCGGTCATTGCGTGGGCGCCCATGGAGACATAGCCCTCAAGCAGATGCGTGAACGCATCGAGGGCGGCGGAGGCCGCCACGTCTCGCGGGGCCAGGGCCGACAGACGAGGATCCACGATCGCCACTCGCGGTATCAGAAGGTCATGCCGGATCGAGCGCTTGACCTTGAGGTCGGGCACGCGAACGACCGCGTTCTTCGTCGCCTCCGAACCGGTCCCCGCGGTGGTCGGTACGGCGATCAGGGGAAGCGGGGCCTTTGTCAGCGTCTTCTGGCCGACCTGCTCCAGGTAGTCGCGCACGCTGCCACCGTTGGGAGCCACGCCTGCGACGGCCTTGGCGGAATCCAGGACACTCCCGCCGCCCAAGGCGATGATGACGTCGGCGTCGCCGCAGCGGCGGACGCCTTCATCGACGGTCGCGACGTCGGGCTCTCCCGACACACTCCATCGAGTCAGGCCGGCAAACATCGCACGGATCGGAAGCGCGTCGAAGGATCTGGCGCCGGTCACAACGAAGGGGCGCGATCCGAAGCGACGGGCGACGTCGAGTGTCTTTCGGCTCTCGTCCGGCCCGAAGAGGATCTCCTGCGGCGCGAGAAAGGAGAACGACACGTCCGCCTAGGCGTAGGGGCTCGGGTCGACGGTCGTGTACTTGCTGGCCGTTCGAGGGGCCGCCTGCAGGGCGTCGATCTCCTTGATCCAGCGCGCGTAATGCGGCGTCTGGCGGTGAGCCTGAACGGCGGCCTCGTCCTTATAGACCTCGTAGAACGCGAAGCGGGGCGGATGGTCCAGATGTTTGAGCACGTCGAAGCGCAGGCAGCCCGGCTCCTTGCGCGAGTTCTGGGCGTCGAAGAGCGCTAGTTCAAGGAATGCCTCGACCCTGTCGGGCTTTGGCTCGATCTGGACGACGATGTGGATCATGAGTCCCCCTAATCAGTAGGCGTCGGAGCAGTCGATCATCGTGCCGCAGCTGCGGCAGAGATACTTGCACTTGCGTCCTTCCATCTGCTTGCCGCAGACCATGCAGATGCGAACGTCCCAACCCGGGACGATGTTGCAGTCGTCCTGCCGTTTTGGCGGCTCGGACCGCTGGACGGGCCGGTCTGGGTGGTCGGGCATCGGCACGATTATAGCGGCATTTGGCCCTTGGGAATAGTTCTTGGCCACGGCTCGCCCCCGCCCGTCCTCAGCGAGATCCGAGGGCGTCGGCAAGGCATCAGGTTGGGGGGCGGAGAGCCCCTCGGCGTCAGCGTCGGAGTTCGGCCGAAGGCTCGGGGATGGGATCGAGGATCATGAGCAGGTCCTTCGACGAGACCGCTCCCTTGCGCGATCGTCACTTCCTTTACCCGTGCGGCAATCGGCGAATAGACCGAAGTCTCCATCTTCATTGCTTCAATGCCGAGCAGCTTCTGGCCGCGTGCCACTTGCTGTCCCACGCTCACGAGGACTTGAACGACCTTGCCGGGCATCGGCGCCCCGATGTGGCCCGCGTTTTCGGGGTCCGCCTTGGCGCGCTGCTCCTTCTCGGCCTTCAGCGCCCGGTCCTGAACCCGCACCTGCCGCGGTACGCCGTTGAGCTCGAAGAAGACTGGGCGGCCGCCCTCGAGATCGGGCTCGCCGACCGCCAGGAACTTGATGATCAGGGTCTTGCCGGGCTCGATCTCCAGCGTAATTTCCTGCGACGGCTTCATTCCGAAGAAGAACACCTCCGAGGGGAACATCGAGGTGTCCCCGTGATGGCGCCGGTGCGCCTCGTATTCCACGAACTCCCGAGGATACATCAGATAGCTCATCAGATCGTTGTCGGTAGGCGTCGCCTTCAACTTGCCCTTGAGCTCGGCGCGGACCTCGTCGAGCTTGACCGCCGGGAGCGCGTCCGCGGGACGGCCCTTGATGGGCTTGAGGTCCTTGAGCACGATCTGCTGCACCTTCTTGGGCCAGCCGAGGTGCGGACGACCCAGGCGGCCTTCCATCAGCTCGACCACCGATTTCGGGAACGACAATTCCCGCTTCTCGTCCATCACGTCCGACGTCTTGAGATTGTTCGCGACCAGGTAAAGGGTCATGTCCCCCACGACCTTGCTCGAGGGCGTCACCTTGACGATGTCGCCGAAGAGCTGGTTGACGTCGGCGTAGGTCTTGAGGATCTCGCGCCAGCGGGCGCCAAGGCCAAGCTTGACCGCCTGCTCCTTGAGGTTCGTGATCTGGCCGCCCGGAATCTCGTGCTGGTAGACCTGCGAGGTCCCCGCCCTCATGCCGGATTCGAACGGATAGTAAAGCTCGCGCACGCTCTCCCAGTAATCGGAGCAGCGATTGAGCGCGTCGATGTCGAGGCCCGTGTCGCGTTCCGTATTCCGCAGCGCCTCGACCAGCGAGTTCAGGTTCGGTTGACTGGTAAGGCCGCTCATCGACGAGATCGCGGCATCCGCGATGTGGACGCCCGCTTCGGACGCCTTCAGGATCGAAGCGGCCTGCACCCCGGCGGTGTCGTGCGTGTGGAAGTGGATCGGAAGGCCGACCTCGTCCCGGAGCGCCTTCACGAGCTTGTGCGCCGCGTAGGGCTTGCAGAGCCCCGCCATGTCCTTGATCCCGAGGATGTGGACGCCGATCTTCTCGAGCTGTTTGGCCGCCTTGACGTAGTACTCCAACGGGTATTTGTCCCGCCGGGGGTCGAGGAGGTCGCCCGTGTAGCAGATCGCCCCCTCGCAGATACGGCCCGTCTCGAGTACGGCGTCGAGCGAGGGCCTCATGTTCTCGATCCAGTTGAAGCAGTCGAAGACGCGGAAGACGTCGATGCCGTTGGCCGCCGCGGTCTTGACGAAGGCCGCGACCACGGAGTCGGGATAGTTCGTGTAGCCGACCGCGTTGCCGGCGCGGAGCAGCATCTGGAAGAGAACGTTCGGGATCTCCTGCCGCAGTTGCGTGAGCCGGTCCCAGGGATCCTCTTTCAGGAAGCGCATCGCGGAGTCGAAGGTCGCGCCACCCCACATCTCCAGGCTGAAGAGGTCCGACAGGTTCCGCGCAACAAACGGGGCGATCCGGAGCAGGTCGATGGTCCGGACGCGCGTCGCCAGCAGCGACTGGTGGGCGTCGCGAAACGTCGTGTCCGTCATCAGCAGGACCTGCTGGGCTTGGATCCAGCGGGCGAACTTCTCGGGGCCCAGCTCCTTGAACTTGTCGCGCGTTCCGGGGGGGATCTCCGTGGACAGGTCGACCGTCGGCGTTTCAGGTTCCGGAAGGACCCGGGCGTCGGATCGGCCCTTGACCTCCGGGTTGCCGTTCACGATGACGTCGCCCAGGAACGTCAGGACCTTGGTCGCGCGGTCTTTCTTGGGATGCCAGCGGACGAGTTCGGGCGTCGAATCGATGAACGTCGTCGTCGCCTTGCCCGCCGCAAAATGGGGGTGAAGCAGCACGTTTTCAAGGAACGGGATATTGACCTTGACGCCGCGCACCCGGAACTCCCGGAGGGCGCGGTCCATGCGGTGGATGGTCTGCTCGAAGGTCGGGGCCCAGGTGGTGACCTTGACGAGGAGGGAGTCGTAGTAAGGAGTGATCACCGCGCCGCTGTAGGCCGTCCCGCCGTCGAGTCGGACGCCGAAGCCGGCGGGGGAGCGGTAATGCGTCAGGCGCCCGATATCCGGCGTGAACTTGTTCTCCGGGTCCTCGGTGGTCACCCGGCACTGCATCGCGAATCCGCGCGTCTCGATCTTCTCCTGCGGCGGGATTCCGACCGGCGGCTCGTGCATCGGAAGGCCCTGCGCGATCAGGATCTGCGATCGGACGAGGTCGATTCCCGTCACCATTTCGGTGACGGTGTGCTCTACCTGGATGCGGGGATTGACCTCGATGAAGTAGAACTCGTTGCGGTCGACGTCGACCAGGAACTCCACCGTCGCCGCATTAACGAGCTTCGCCTTCGACACCAAGGCCACCGCCGCGTTGGCAAGGGCCTGGCGCAACTGCGGATCGAGGTTGGGGGCGGGTGCGATTTCGACCACCTTCTGGTGTCGCCGCTGCACGGAGCAGTCGCGTTCCCAGAGGTGGACGATCTCTCCGTGGGTGTCGCCGAGGACCTGGACTTCGATGTGCTTGGCGTGGGGAACGTACCTCTCGAGGAAGACGGCGTCGTTCCCGAAGGCCGATCCGGCCTCCCGACGAGCCTCCTCGAGGAGGCCTTCGAGTTCGTCGGCCTTGTGGACGACACGCATGCCGCGGCCGCCGCCGCCGAAGCTCGCCTTCATGATCAGAGGAAAGCCGATCCGCTTGGCCTCCTTTTTCAGGGACGGCCCAGGCTTGACCGGACCCTCGGTCCCGGGAAGCACCGGGAGTCCAGTCTCGATTGCGAGTTTTCGGGCCGCGACCTTGTCGCCGAAGAGCTCCAGCACCTCTGGCGGCGGTCCGATGAACGTGATGCCTGCGTCGCGGCAGGCCCGCGAAAAATTAGCGTTCTCGGAAAGGAAGCCGTACCCGGGGTGGATGGCATCGATCTTGACGCGCTTGGCGAGGGTGATGATGCTCTGGATATCGAGGTAGGCGGCGACGGGTCCCTTGCCCTGGCCGATCTGGTAGGCTTCGTCGGCCTTGAAGCGGTGGAGGGAAAAGCGGTCCTCCCACGCGAAGACCGCGATGGTCTTGATTCCCAGTTCGGCGGCGGCGCGAAAGACGCGGATGGCGATCTCACTGCGGTTCGCCACCAGGATACGCTGCATAAAGTCCCCACCCGGATAATCCCGAGGAGCGGGATTATAGAGGTCGCCAATGGCGGGTGCAAGAAACGGAATCGCTTTTCCCCCAAAGCGTCCGGCGTTCGATCTGGCGATAAGGGCTTCCGGCACGTCGGAATTTCTGAATTCTCGTTTTGAATTGTTCCGGATTCTGGTATGTTTTCCGGACGATGAAACACCTGCTCGCCGGAATGCTAATCCTGCTTGTCGGTTGCGCCTCCTCGGGTCCCCCGGCGCCGCCTCTGTCGGCCTCGATCACGTTCACGGAGCCGGACTACGAAGAGAAGGGCGGCATCCTTCCCGTCACCGGGTTCCTCACCGTCACCGTGAAGCCGGAAGGCGAGGCCACGTCAATCTGCAAACGGCAGATCCTCACGGACGTGGAGCGCAGCGGCGAACTGTCCAATGCCCAGCGCTGGGAGCTCTACACGAAGGCCGAAGCCTGGGCCGCCAAGGCGGTGAACGAGGGAGCGCCAACGGGAAAGCCCCACTGCTCCCTGAGCTATGGCAACCATCGGGCCACCTGGGAAAAGGGGGCATCGCTTCCTCCCGAACTGGACGAGCTGGTCCAGTACATCAAGTCGCTGACGCTCTCGCTCAGCGTCGTCCGCAAGCGGGCATAACGTCCTTCCGACATTCTTGTCCTCCGGGCGACAGAACCGCGGGGGGCCTCGATTTCTGGGCTCCAGCGGCCGTTTTCTTCTTGGCACGCGGCTTGCATCCTCCTTCTCCGTATGAGCCACGAGTGGAACGTAACGGAGACGACGATAGAAAACTTATCTTCCCTCTCCGGGACCCCGGGGGGACCCCAACGTCCTTCCGGGTCCGTCCCGTCCTGACGCATCACTCCTGAGTTGCCGCGGCAGGGTCTCACCGACCTGAGCCGCGGCTTGTCTCATTGAAGCCGCCGAGTCGGGAAGATCCGGAGGAGGGGTCCGAGCGAGACTTTCGGGAACATTGGACCAGATGTGTAGCCGTTTCAGATGTTCCTGCTATCATGGTCAACTCCCATGAACGCCTGGCTCCTGCTGCTGTCGATCGTTCTGCCCCAAGTCACCGTTCGACACGAGCCCTCCCGCGGCTGGGGCGACGTCGTCCTGGTCGAGGCGACCACGCCGCGGGCCGCTCTGGTCGCCGCGCCGGAGCTGGGCGGCCGGCTCATCTCCTACGGCCTGGACGGGCAGAACATCCTTTTTGAAAACCCTGACTACCTCGGGAAGACCCTGGAGAATGCCGCGCCCGGCGCGATCGACCAGGGCTACCTTGGCTACAACCTCGATCTGGGCCCGGAGACCCGGGGCCTGCCGAAGCACCTGGCGCTGTGGGTCGGGAAGTATTCTGCCGCCAGCGACGGGTCCCTACTGACCCTGAAGAGCGGCGTGGATCCGGTCACCGGGATCGAACTTGTCAAGCAGGTGGAAATGGATCCGATCGACGGATCGCTCCGCCTGATGCAGTCGATGGCGAACCGGGGAGAGAAGGATGCGGTTTACTGCCTCTGGGACCGGACCCTCTGCGCGGGCGGGGGATTTGCACTTCTTCCGCTGAATTCGTCCAGCCGACTGGCTTCGGGCTGGTGCCGGCTGAAGAAC
Organism: Planctomycetota bacterium; assembly: GCA_035309205.1. Lineage (GTDB taxonomy): Bacteria > Planctomycetota > MHYJ01 > MHYJ01 > JACPRB01 > JACQFK01. The sequence goes on from DATGFI010000710.1 coordinate 6,648, forward strand.
GGAAAGTATCGGGCCGAGGATTCAAGCCATCCCGGCGTGAAGATCCTCGACGGCGTTTTGGTTGCGAAGGCGGAAGGACCCTCCTCGAAACTAGGGGCGGACTCCGACGGCGGCTGGATCGCGTACGCGAAAGGAAAGCAGCTGCTGGTGAAATACTATCCGTACTTTCCGAACGGGGTGTACAGCGACGGCGGCAATTCCGTGGAGCTCTACTTCGACTCCAAGGTGTGCGAGCTGGAACCCTTGAGCCCTGAAGTCACGTTAGGTCCCGGGCGGGCGTATGAATTCATGGAGCGCTGGCTGATCCTGCCCCTGGAGCGGGAAGCGAGCACGTGGGAGGAAGCCCGTGCGCTCGTGAAGAAGATCCCACCGCATCCGTTTAAGAGGAAATAGGAGAACATCCGATGCGAAAGTCGGCAACGGCAATTCTGTGGCTTGCGCTGGCGGCGCTGGGCGCCGCGACCGAACCCCGTGCGGAGTTGAAGCTCCACCCGCTGTTTGCGGACCACATGGTCCTTCAGCGCGACTTCGCCTGCCCCATCTGGGGCACGGTCGAGCCCGGCGAAGAGGTCACGGTGTCGATCGCCGGTCAGAAAAAGACCGCGAAAGCGGGAGCCGACGGCAAGTGGATCCTGAAACTGGATCCGATGACCGCGGGCGGCCCCCATGAGCTGACAGTCGCCGGACGCAATCCAATCACGGTCCATGACGTCCTGGTCGGCGAGGTCTGGATCTGCAGCGGCCAGTCGAACATGGAAATGACCGTGGGGAGCTCCAAAGACTTCGCCGAAGAAAAGGCGGCTGCAAACTTCCCGAACCTCCGTCACTTCGCCGTGAAGAAGAACATTCAGATGGCGCCCGTCAGCACGCTCAGCGGCGACTGGAAGCCGACGACACCCGACGTCGTCGGCGGCTTCACTGCGGTGGGATACTTCTTCGGCCGCGAGCTGCACCAGAAGCTGAACATTCCCATCGGATTGATCCACACGTCGTGGGGCGGCACCACAGCTCAGCTGTGGTGCTCGAAATCCTGGCTTGAAGGAAATGAGATCCTTAAGCCCCTTGCCGACGGCATCCCCAGGACCATCGAGAACTATGAAAAGGCTCTATCGGCATACCGGGAAGCAGCCGAGAAGGCCAAGGCCGAGAACAAGCCCCTTCCGAAGGAGCCGAACCGTCCGATGCCCGCGACCTGCCTTTACAACGGCATGATTGCCCCCGTCATCCCTTACGGCATCAAAGGCGCGATCTGGTACCAGGGCGAATCCAACGCCGGAAACGCGAAGCAGTACCAGACTCTGTTCCCGGAGATGATCAAGAACTGGCGGGCGGACTGGGGACAGGGCGACTTTCCCTTCGGCTTCGTCCAGCTCGCCAACTTCAAGGCGAACAGGAATGAGAAGCTCGACCAGCCCGTGGAAAGCAACTGGGCGGAGCTTCGGGAGGCGCAGACGATGACGCTGTCGCTTCCGAAGACCGGTATGGCGGTGATCATCGACATCGGCCACCCCACGGACATCCATCCGAAGAACAAGCAGGACGTCGGCAGGCGCCTTTCACTCTGGGCATTGTCGCAGGTCTACGGCAAGGAGCTGCCCGAGTATTCCAGCCCGCTCTATGACTCGATGAAGGTCGAGGACAACCGGGCCCGGATCGCATTCAAGCACGTGGGCGGTGGCCTCGAAGTCAAGGGCGACAAGCTCACGGGTTTTTCGGTCGCGGGCGAAGACCGCACCTTCGTCTGGGCCGACGCGAAAATCGAGGGAAACTCGGTCGTCGTGTGGAGCGACAAGGTTGCCAGGCCTGCGGCCGTCCGCTATGCCTGGGCGGATTACCCCGACTGCAATCTCTACAGCAAGGAGGGCCTGCCGGCCTCGCCGTTCCGGACCGACGGCTGGCCGAGGAAATAGAATGAACGCCTCCGGCCGCCGAGAGAGGCGGGACAAACTCACCGGCGCCGGTCCGCCAAAAGGCCTTCGCAAATGTCGGCGGCCTCAAGTTGACGGGGGTCCTGCCGGGTCCTAAGATGTCCCGGCAATGAGGCTCCGAGTCACCGTTCCTGCGTCCGCCGGTAATACCGGTTCGGCCTTCGACAGCCTGGGCATCGCCTATGGACTGACCAATGAGGTCATCGTCGATACCGAGGCGCCCGGCCGACTGGACGTCCAAGGCGAGGGCGCCGATCTGCTCCAGAAAGGCGAACCCAACCTCGTCCAGGCCGCCATGGCCCGCTTTGTCCAGGCAACCGGGAGGGCACTTCCGCCCGTCGGCCTGACCCTCCTCAACCGCATCCCCTTCGGCCGAGGCCTCGGCAGCTCGGCCGCGGCCATTGTGGGCGGATTGGTGGCCGCGGACGCCCTTGCGGAAACCGGGCTCTCCCGTCTGAAGCTGTTGCAGCTCGCGCTGCCCATGGAAGGCCATCCCGACAATGTCGCGCCTGCCCTGTACGG